>CANRKI010000046.1 GCA_947631175.1 uncultured Flavobacterium sp. | reverse complement strand
AGTCCGATAGAATATCGAACTCATTTTTATAATAATTAATTTTTTAATCTGTCCAAACTTTTGGGTGCAGTCCAAAACAACTCTTTTTTTTATTTATAAAATCATAGTTAATTGAATGCGTTTTCGCGCTTCATCAACCTCAGTTACTTTCACCTCAACATGTTGATGCAGTTTTACCACCTCGTTAACATCCGACACAAAACCTTCTTTCAATTGGGAAATATGAACCAAGCCACTTTCTTTAATTCCAATATCAACAAAACAACCAAAATTGGTAATATTATTTACAATTCCAGGTAACACTTTACCAACTTGTAAATCTTTAATTGTTTTCACACTTGGATCAAATTCAAAAACTTTTGCAGCTTTTCGCGGATCTAAACCAGGTTTTAAGAGCTCCTTTAAAACATCTTGCAAATACAACTTTCCAACTTGTGCTGTAACATAGTTATCCGTCTTTATCGACTCAATTAAAGCTTTATTTCCAATCAATTCGGCTAAGGAAACTTTTAAATCTTTAGCCATTTTCTCAACAATTGGATACGCCTCTGGGTGAACTGCCGAATTATCTAACGGATGTTCCGCACCATGAATGCGAACAAAGGCTGCTGCTTGTTGGTACGCTTTTTCGCCCAAACGAGGTACTTTTTTCAACTCTTTTCTCGATGTAAACGGACCATTTTCAGATCTAAAAGTTACAATATTTTCGGCCATTTTTTCACCAATTCCCGATACGTAACTCAACAGCGATTTACTTGCTGTATTTATATTAATTCCTACTGCATTCACACAACGAACCACAGTATTATCTAATTCTTCCTTTAATTTAGTTTGATCTACATCGTGCTGGTATTGCCCAACTCCAATAGATTTTGGATCAATTTTCACCAATTCTGCTAACGGATCCGAAAGTCGACGTCCAATCGAGACTGCTCCACGAACAGTAACATCGTAATTAGGAAACTCGTCACGTGCAATTTTAGAAGCTGAGTAAATAGAAGCTCCAGCTTCAGAAACTACAAAAACCTGAACCGGTTTATCAAAAGCAATTTTTTTAATAAAAAACTCTGTTTCGCGTGAAGCTGTTCCGTTTCCAATAGAAATTGCCTGAACATTATACGCATTTACCATCGAACGAATTTTTTTCATTGCCATTGTTGTATCATTTTGCGGCGCATGCGGAAAAATTGTTTCATTGTGTAACAAATCTCCTTTTTCGTCCAAACAAACTACCTTACATCCGGTTCTAAAACCAGGGTCAATTGCTAAAATTCGTTTTTCGCCTAAAGGCGGAGCTAAAAGTAATTGCTGTAAGTTAGACGAAAAAACCTCGATAGACTGTGAGTCGGCTTTCTCTTTCGCTTCTTGTAAAACTTCATTAGAAATTGCAGGTTCTAACAAACGTTTGTACGAATCGGCAATGGCTTTTTCTAGGTGAGCTGCTGTATCTTTTTTATTATTTTTAATGATATTTTCTTCTATAAACTTCAGCGCTTCTTCTTTTTCAATAGCAACATTAAGTTTTACAAAACCTTCATTTTCGGCACGAAGCATTGCTAACAAGCGGTGTGATGGTACACGCGAGAAACCTTCGGACCAATCAAAATATTGACTAAATTTCTGTGCAGCTTCCTCTTCGTTTTTGCCTTTTACCACTTTAGTCGAGATAACGGCTGTACGCTGATGCATACGACGTAAATTTTTACGAATGTAAATGTTTTCGTTAATCCACTCGGCAACAATATCACGCGCGCCTTGCAAAGCATCCTCTTCAGTAGCTACATTTTCGTTTAAATATTTTGAAGCTACATACATAACATCGTCTGCATTTTGCGCCATTAAAACTTTAGCCAACGGCTCCAAACCATTTTCGCGAGCGGTATCGGCTTTTGTTTTTCGTTTCTTTTTGTAGGGTAAATACAAATCTTCGATTTCTTGTAAATCAAAAGATTTTTCGATTTTATTACGTAAATCGTCGGTTAATTTTCCTTGTTCGTCAATACTTTGTAAAATACTTTCCTTACGCTTTACAATGTCGTTAAACAGTTTGTTGTAACGAGCAATTTGTTCGATAGCAACCTCATCTAAATTCCCTGTATGGTCTTTACGATAGCGTGCAATAAACGGAATGGTACAATCTTCGGCTAAAAGTTGTAAGGTATTTTCGATATTTTTAGGCAAAGTCGAAACGGCTTGCTGGATAAATTCTATAGAAGTCATTGTAAAATAATAAATAGTAAGTAAAGATAAACTTATCTTTTTAAAATAAAATTAGGTAACTTAAAAAGTTACCTTGCTGTTGGTTTTAAGAACAATTCCAATTGAAATTGGATACAGGTTCGTATCTGGCTGGTCTAAAATTATAATGCCACCATTCGGAATAAATACTTTTAAAATTGTGTTTTTCCATGGTTGTTTTAAGTAAATTTCGATTATTTAAAACTTCTGCGGGTAAATTGGTGTAGGAGTGATGTGCTTCGGGACCAAAAAAATCGAAGTCGGTTCCCATATCAAGTTCAACTCCTAAACTGTCGACCAAAGTGATATCCACCGCGCCACCACGATTGTGCACCGATCCTTTTTTGGGATTAGCTACATAATTGGTTCCAGGTAAAATTTTCCACATTTTTTCCTGCACGCTTACAGGACGGTAACAATCGAATATTTTGAGCCGATATCCTTTTTTAGAGAAATCTTGTTGTGCTGCGAGTAAAGCTGCAACGGTTTTATATCTCAAATAACATTCGGCGCAATCGTATACTTGCTCATTTAAAAAATTATTAGGCGTTGCATAACGCATATCAAATTCAAATGAGTCCGAATAGTCAGTAAGTTTTACGAAAATACTGTCTAGCTCTGGGGCTTGTTTGGGCATAAACTTTTCGACCGAAATAGTATCGAGTGTTGGAGTATTTGTACTGTCAATTTTTATTATGGTGGTTGGAATTACATTTACTGGTTTATCGTCTTTGCAACTAAAAAGTAAGGGGAATGTGGCGATTAATAGAATCTTTTTAAACATATTATAAATGGTTACTATATTTGTACAAAATTACTAATTATGGGCAATGCTTGGCTAATTTACTTATTACTAATTAACGTTTTTACGCTAACTTTATTTGGATATGATAAAGATATGGCTGAAAAGGGAAAGCGTAGAGTTTCGGAAAAGACTTTGCTTACTTTTACTTTTTTAGGAGGTACTTTAGGCGCGCTTGTTGGTATGCGTATGTATAAGCATAAAACCAATAAGGCAAGTTTTCAGTTTAAATTTATTTTAACGGTAATTGCACAAGTGGTTATTTACTATTTTACTTTTAGAAGATAAAAAGGATTTGTATTACGAATTACGATTTTTGATTTACGATTTTTGATTTTGATTAAATTTATTAAAATTGAAATTGTAATGTTGCGAACTTTTTGTTTAGCCCCGATTGTAGCGGCATCCTTTTAAATTGAAATTTGACGAAGTTAAAAATTACAATTAAAAGATATAGCGAAAAGCGGGTTTATAAATTTTATGTAATGGAGGTTAGCTAACGCTACTAAAAATAAAAAAACGGAATCTGTAATAGGATTCCGTTTTTATGTTATATACAAGCTATTTTGTTTACTCGGTTTGCATGACGTCCGCCTTCGAATTTGGTTTTTATAAATAGGTCGACCATTTGAATTGCTGTTTCTTGAGAAACGAATCGAGCAGGAATTGAGATTACATTTGCGTCGTTATGTTGGCGAGCAAGTTCGGCAATCTCTGGCGTCCAACACAAAGCGCAACGAATGTTTTGGTGTTTGTTGGCTGTGATGGCAATTCCGTTTCCGCTACCGCAAATTACAATTCCTAGTTCGGCTTTACCCGAAGTTACATCAAGGGCAACGGCATGGCCAAAATCAGGATAATCCACACTATCGTTGGTATCTGTTCCGTTATTAAGTACTGTATGTCCCAATTTTTGTAAATAAGCTACAATTGCTTTTTTATACGCTGGACCTGCGTGATCGTTACCAATAGAGATGATCATAATTTAAATGTTGTGTGTTTTATGCAACAAAAATAACTATAATTAGTTAAACAACTTTTAAATGGTTGTCATATTTATAGCTACTAAACAAGGAATTAGCAAAATCCCACTGATTTTGAATGACTATTATAGTGGTTGGTATACATGGTAATAAACTTTGGCTTTGCTCGGCCACGACTAGGTAGTTTATTTTGTAGTAGTTGAGTAAGGATTTAAAGATTAATAAATCACTATAATCAAAAAAAGTAGCTAAAACGATATATCTATTCATTAAAAAGATGGTATGTAGTTACGAATACTTAACTTTGTATAAAGTAAAACGCAAAACATACCTAGTATGTGATTTAAATTTAAAACTTTAAGAAAATTTAATCACCTTATTTGTGTTATAATTAATTAAAAATTAAAGCTGTGAGAACTTAATTACGGAATGATTTTTGTAATTTACAGCTATATAAAATCATATTTTATGAATAATAAACCTAAAAAAACTAGAAAAAAAGGTAAAGACTATTCAGTTAAAATTTTAAAATTCTTAGCGCACACTCCTAATAAAACATATAACTACAAACAAGTAGCTGCGGCACTTGAAATTAGTGATACACAAGGACGAAATGAGATTATAAAAGAACTTAATATTCAGGTTCGAAAAGGAAATATTAGCGAACCCGTTAAAGGAAAATACCAAATTGTACAAAAAGCAGAATATTACGAAGGTACTATTGATATGACTTCGCGTAAAACCGCTTATTTTGTTAGCCCAGATTTAGAGGACGATGTTTTTATACCAACCAATAACCTAAACAAAGCCTTACATGGCGATAAGGTTATGGTTTATATTTACAACAAACGCTCGTCGCGCAAGCCCGAAGCTGAAGTCATGGAAATTGTTGAACGTAAACGTACCGAATTTGTT
The DNA here is from genome assembly GCA_947631175.1 of uncultured Flavobacterium sp. Classification (GTDB taxonomy): domain Bacteria; phylum Bacteroidota; class Bacteroidia; order Flavobacteriales; family Flavobacteriaceae; genus Flavobacterium. The sequence continues at coordinate 12,529 of CANRKI010000046.1, read as the reverse complement.
GGTGTGATTGACATTCAAAAAAACTTTGCATTTGTTAGCACGGCAAATCCTAAAATGTATACGGACATTTTCATTCCGAAAGATAAAATTGGAGAAGCTGAAAATGGAGACGTAGTTTTGGTAAAAATGGAAGATTGGCCTAAAAAAGCTGATTCGCCATTTGGAACTGTACTTAAAGTTTTAGGAAAACCAGGCGTTCACAACACCGAGATTCATGCCATTTTAGCCGAATACGGTTTACCTTATGATTTCCCAATTGAGGTTGAAGCTTATGCTCAGAAACTTGACACAAGTATTGCGGCAGACGAAATTGCTCGTCGTCGTGATATGCGCGATACTTTAACTTTTACAATTGACCCAAAAGATGCAAAGGATTTTGACGATGCACTTTCGTTTAAAGTATTAGAAAACGGAAACTACGAAATAGGAATTCACATTGCCGATGTTTCGCATTACGTACAAGAAGGAACTATTTTAGATGAAGAAGCCTACCAACGTGCAACCTCCGTTTATTTAGTAGATAGAGTAGTGCCTATGTTACCAGAGGTTTTATCAAACTTTGCTTGTTCACTACGTCCAAACGAAGAAAAATACACTTTCTCTGCCGTTTTTGAGTTGGATGCCAAAGCTGAAATTAAAAACGCTTGGTATGGTCGTACGGTAACATACTCGGATCAACGTTTTGCGTATGAAGAAGCGCAAGAAGTTATTGAAACAAAAGGAAATAAAATCCCGGCTGAAATTTCATTAACTGGCGAAGCATATATTATTTCTGACGAAATTGTAAATGCCATTTTAGTTATGGACGATTTGGCAAAAATTATGCGTGCTAAACGCATGAAAAATGGTGCTATTTCTTTCGATAAAGTAGAGGTGAAATTCAACCTAAACGAAAATGCCGAGCCAATTGGCGTTTATTTTAAGGAAGGAAAAGACTCGAATAAACTGATTGAGGAATTTATGCTTTTAGCAAACCGAAAAGTATCAGAATTTATTGGAAAACAAAATAAAACCTTTATCTATCGTACGCACGATGAGCCCGATCAAGATAAATTATTTAACCTACAAGGTATTATCTCGAAATTTGGTTACAACATTAACTTTAAATCAAAACAAACGGTTTCGGAAAGTTTAAATAATTTATTAAAAGAAGTTAACGGAAAACGCGAACAAAACTTAGTAGATACATTAGCAATACGTAGTATGAGTAAAGCCAACTACTCATCACAAAACATTGGACACTACGGTTTAGCTTTTGATTATTATTCGCATTTTACATCGCCAATTCGTCGTTATCCCGATGTTATTGCGCACCGTTTGTTACAGTTTTATTTAGATGGAGGAAAATCTGTGGATGAAGAAGTAGTAGAACAGCAAGCTGTACATTGCTCACAAATGGAAAGTTTAGCAGCAAATGCCGAGCGTGATAGTATTAAATACATGCAGGTTAAGTTTATGCAAGACCAAGGTGATAAAGAGTTTTTAGGTGTAATTTCTGGAGTTACCGAATGGGGAATTTATGTAGAAGTTATTGAAAACAAATGCGAAGGAATGGTTCGTATCCGTGAAATTAAAGACGATTATTACACGTTCGATGAAAAACAATATGCTTTAGTAGGCGAAGTTTCTAAAAACACTTTACAATTAGGTGATGAAGTTTGGGTTAAAGTTAAAAATGCCGATTTAGTGAAAAAGCAATTAGATTTTCACTTTATCCGTAAAAATGAAATGTAATTTACTATGAAAAATTTAAAAATAATTGTTTGCTTATTTGCAACAACTTTTGCCTTTGCGCAAGAAAAAATAACAAAATCAGTTGGAGAGTTTAACTTGGTTAAATCCTTTGATAAAATATCTGTTAAACTGATAAAAGGTACCGAAAACAAAGTAGAACTTACGGGAGCAGAAAGTGAAAATGTTGAGGTAGTAAACAACAACGGAGAGCTAAAAGTGAAAATGACCGCAAAAAAACTTTTAAAAGGAGAAGATGTGGTGGCAACCGTGTACTATACCGAAAAAATTTATGACATTGCCGCAACCGAAGGGTCATACATTTCTAGTGAGGATACTTTTTCTGGAATTGATTTAAAACTTTCTGCTAAAGAAGGAGCCGAAGTAAAAGTAAAAGTTGATGTAAAAAAATTAACTGCAAACTTAAACTCAGGCGGAAAAATCACAATTGAAGGAAGCGCACAAAATCAAGAATACGTAGTGAATTCTGGAGGTTTATTACGTGCTCAAAATGTAAAATCCGAACAATGTAGTGTTACAGCAAATGCAGGCGGAGATGCTAATGTTAGCGCCTCTGAGTTGGTAGAAGCAAAAGTTAGAGCAGGTGGATTAATTACTATTTATGGAAATCCAAAAGTTGTTAACGAGAAAAAAATTGTTGGCGGAAAAATTAATAAAATGAAGTAGTAATCTTTTCGGTTTCCGCATTATAAAACCTATATTTGCTTTCCTAAATCAACTTTGGTCAAATGTTAGACGATATTTTAACAGGAATTCCATTAGGGTTTTTCCTAAGTTTTATGATAGGTCCTGTCTTTTTTGTTCTACTCGAAACCAGTATTACAAAAGGCATACGTGCCGCTCTTATATTTGATTTTGGAGTAATTGCAGCAGATATAGCTTTTATTTTAATTGCTTATTTTACCAGTTACAAACTCTTAGAACGTATAAAAGACGATCCTATTATTTTTATTATTGGAGGTTTCATAATGCTAGCCTACGGTTTGATATCTTTATATCTAAACTTTAAAACAAAGTTAATAGAGGAAAAAGATAAAGAACAGATTAACGAGTTTATGAATACCAAAAACTACATTGGTTATTTTTTAAAAGGATTTGGTTTAAATTTTATAAACATTGGTGTGTTAGGCTTTTGGTTAGGTATTTTATTAACCTTTGGACCTAAATTCGATATGGCGTCTTATCGTTTAATATCATTTTTTATCTCTGTAATTGCTGCATATTTAATTACAGATTTAGGCAAAATATTTTTAGCCAAACAACTTAAAAGTAAATTAAATCAAAAAAATATTTTAAAAGTAAAAAAAATTAGCAGCTACGTACTTATTGTTTTTGGTGCTGTGCTTATGTTTCAAGGATTGTTTCCGGAGAAAAAAGAACTTATCAAAAATAAATTCCAAAACATGGAAATTAGTGCTAGTTTAAATCTTAAAAGCGAAGGATAACCTTCGCTTTTTTTAGCATCGAATCTATTGAAAAAAGTAAAAAAAATTATGTTTTACATAATTTGCGCCCTTGGTTTATTAGGTGCAATTGGTATTATATTGAGTTTACATCCAAAATTTGGAAAAGCTCCAAGTGGAGAACGACTTGCTAAAATGCAACAAACGCCTAATTTTAAAAATGGGGTGTTTTACAACTTGTCACATACACCTTCTTTAGCCAAAGGCCATTCGACATTTAAAGTTTTTTACGATTTCTTTTTCACAAAATTCCCTAACACGGTTCCTGATAAAGAGATTCCATCAGTAAAAACAGATTTAAAATCTTTAGCTATTAATCAAGATATTTTAGTTTGGTTTGGTCATTCATCTTATTATTTTCAATTAAATGGCAAACGTTTTTTAGTTGATCCTGTTTTTAGTGGCAATGTATCACCAATTCCTAATACCGCAAATGCCTTTAAAGGTTCGGATATTTATACCGTGGCAGATATTCCTAAAATCGATTATTTACTTATCACTCACGATCATTATGATCATTTGGATTATGAAACTATAATTGAACTAAAGAATAAAGTAACAAAAGTGATTTGCCCGCTTGGAGTAGGAAGCCATTTGGAGCATTGGGGATTTAAAAAAGAAGATATTATTGAACGATATTGGTATGAACGCATTGAATTGCCCGATAATTTAAAAATTGATTTGGCTCCAACTCGTCACTTTTCTGGTCGAACACATAAACGAAATAATACTTTATGGACTTCGTACATAGTTCAGTTCCCAGATTATAAATTATATGTTGGAGGCGATAGTGGTTACGATTCGCATTTTAAAGCAATTGGTGAGCAATACGGTCCGATTGATTTTGCTTTGCTCGAAAACGGACAATATAACGAAGCTTGGCATTATATACATATGTTTCCGCAGGAGCTTTTACAAGCAGCAAACGATATTAAAGCCAAAAGAGTTATGCCTATTCATTCGGGAAAATTTAAATTGGCGCATCACGAATGGAACTTGCCTTTAAAAGAAGTAACCCGACTAAATGATGGAAAAATAAATTTAGCAACTCCCAAAATAGGGGAAGTGGTTTTATTAAAAAATGAAGAACAAACGTTTGCCCCTTGGTGGGAATAAAAAAGTCTCGGTTTAAATTAACCGAGACTTTTTATTTATATTTTTTATTTCCCTGGAAAAACCGCTTTTCTTTTTTCTAAAAATGCAGTTGTTCCTTCTTTAAAATCTTCGGTTGCAAAACATTCACCAAATTTTTTAATTTCTACACCATAACCGTTTACCCCATCTTTAAAATTGGCATTAACCGCTTCTATTGCTTTACCAATAGCTACTGATGAGTTTTTAGTTATTTTAGCAGCAATTCCTTTAGTAAAATCTAACAATTCAGCTTGCGTAACTACATAGTTAACTAATCCGTAATTTAATGCTGTTTGAGCATCAATCATTCCGGCAGTCATAATCATTTCCATTGCACGACCTTTACCCACTAATTGAGTTAAACGTTGTGTTCCTCCATAACCTGGAATAACCCCTAAAGTTACCTCTGGTAATCCCATTTTAGCATTGTCAGAAGCAACTCTAAAATGAGAGGCCATCGCCAACTCTAAACCTCCTCCTAAAGCAAAACCATTAACGGCTGCAATAACAGGTTTATTTAAATTTTGAATATAATCAAATAAAATTTCTTGTCCATTAGATGCTAAACGTTCACCTTCTTGAGCCGAAAAATTAGCAAATTCCGAAATATCAGCACCAGCAACAAATGCTTTCTCTCCGCTACCAACTAAAACAATAACTTTTGTATTTGTATCTTGACTTAGTTGTTTTAAAGCAGCGTGTAACTCCTCAATAGTTTGTTTATTTAAGGCATTTAATTTAGACGGACGATTAATAGTAATGGTCGAAATAAAGTCAGCCGTTTCAATTAATAAGTTTTCAAAGTTCATTTTGTATATGTTTGTTTATTTGTTTAATGTGATAGGCAAAAGCACGGTAAAAGTAGTGCCAACGTTCAGTTCACTTTCAAAAGTAATACTTCCGTTATAGCCTTCAATAATATTTTTAATAATCCCTAAGCCTAATCCCATTCCTACAGATTTAGTAGTAAATTTAGGCTCAAAAATGCGACTTTTATTTTCGATCGAAATTCCTTTTCCGTTATCTTGAACTTCAATTTTAGCAAAATTATTTTCGATTGAAACCCTAACTTTTACAAATTTATCCAAAGTGTCCGAAGTTATAGCTTGCGTAGCATTTTTTACTAAATTAGTAATTATTCTTATAAGTTGGGTACGATCCATCGAAGTTATTATCTCCGTTTCGGTCGAACTAAATTGAATATAATCTTCATTAAAAATTTCTAACGCCAATTGCACTACATAAACAACGTTTAACGTCTCGTTTTGCTGCACTGGTAAAGAAGCAAAGTTAGAGAAGGCAGAAGCAACGGCACTCATCGTATCAATTTGCTGAATTAAAGTATTAGAATAATCTTTTAATTTTTGATTGATATTTGGATCTTCTGGATTAAATCGACGTTCAAAACTTTGTACCGTTAAACGCATTGGGGTTAAAGGATTTTTAATTTCATGTGCTACTTGTTTCGCCATTTCGCGCCAAGCATTTTCACGCTCTGATTGCGCTAATAACTCGGCTGAGTGTTCTAGCTCATCGACCATGGAGTTGTACGAAATGATTAATTCTTTTATCTCTGAACTTGTATTTCTAAATATAGGTAGCTTTTCGTTTTGCTTATTTAATTGGGTAAGCTTTAATTTCTCGGTAATAATCTGAATGGGTTTTGACACATAACTCGATAAAATAAAAGCAAATAAAATGGTGATTAACAACATTAAAAAATAAACTTGAGCAAAGCGATATAAAAAGTTTTGCATTCCGCTTTCGTAAAAAGTTGTCTCTTCAATGTAGGGTAAACTTAAAATACCTAAGGATTTAAATTTATTATCTTTTAGATAAGTATAAGCTGTACGATTTCGTACGCCATTACCAACTTTTAAATCAACAAATCGCTTTTCAGTAGAGTATTCAAGGATTTTTATAATCATTGGATTTACAGATCGCGTAACTGTATCAACAGCAAAAACACCTTTAGAGGAAATGAGTAATTTACCCGAAAGATCGTGAATATTAATTTCGATGGCATGAATATTAGCCAATTCGTATATCTTATCTTTAAAAATTAAGGGTAAGTTTTTTGTAGTAAGAGGATATGTTGTAGTGGAAAGAATGTAATTAATATGCTCGTTAACAGCATTTTCTTTTCTTTCCAATCTATCGTTATGATACACTCTTGCCTCGCGTTTAAATTGATAAACCGAGACAAAACTAATTAGTAATGAAGCAACAAGGGTTAGAAATATCATTGCTATAAATATTCTAACCCTTAGTGAAATTTGTGCTATTTTAGAGAGTATTGACATTTTATTCGCCCTTTTTTTCTCTAACTTTTTTATAGTATTTGTAACCTATCATTAACAACATCATAAAGCCAATGATTCCTACCACACCAAAAATCCAGTTTAAAGAATCTTTTAAAATTACTAAAAAAACAACCGAAAATAATATTACAGTTGCTCCTTCATTCCAGATTCTAAAATACGAAGAAGTTTTGGTTAATACATGGTTTTCGATTTGTTTTACAAATTGATGACATTTATAATGATAAAGCCATAGTAAAACGATAAAAGACAACTTTACATGCATCCATGGCATTTTTAATAAATAAGGATTATCAATTAACATTAAAACTCCAAAAATAGTAGTTAACACAGCCGCCGGCCAAGTGATTATAAACCACAACCGATTGCTCATCAAAGCGTATTGTTTGGATAAGATTTGTTTTTCGGTTTCCTCTTTTAATTGTGCTTCAGCATAATACACAAAAAGCCGAACAATGTAAAAAAGTCCGGCAAACCAACATACAACAAAAATTATATGTAAAGCTTTTAAATATAAATACATAATATATTATTTAGCGATCCACTCGTTAATCCAGCGCGTCATAACATCCATCCAACTGTCGCGATCGTTTAAACATGGAATCATTCGGAACTCTTCTCCACCGTTTTCTTTAAACGCTTTCCCAGCTTCCATTTCAATTTCTTCTAATGTTTCGATACAATCTGCCACAAAGGCTGGTGTAACAACAGCAATTTTTTTAACACCTTGTTGCGCTAATTTCTCGACTGTTTCATCTGTAAAAGGCTGTAACCATTTATCGATTCCTAAACGCGATTGAAAGGTTTGTGTATATTTTCCTTCTGGAATACCTAGTTGCTCAATAACTTGACGTGTCGTTTCAAAACATTGGTGGCGATAACAAAATTCGTGCGCAGCCGATTTTATCGTACAACACTTATTATCGATTGTACAATGTGATTTTGTAACGTCAGATTTTTTTATGTGACGTTCTGGAACACCGTGGTATGAGAAAAGTAAATGATCGTAATCGTAATTCGCAAGATTCTCTTTTACAACTTTGGCTAATTCCTCTGCATAACCTTCGCGGTTATAAAACGAATTTATTTGAGAAAATTTCATATCAGGAAACTTCTCTTTTCTAATTTTTTCGGCCAAAACTAAAATAGTTTCTGTTGTAGCCATTGCAAATTGAGGATATAAAGGAAAAAGTAAAACCTCTTTCACCCCTTTATCATACAATTCTTTTAAGCCCGATTCGATCGACGGGTTACCATAACGCATAGCTAAAGCAACCGGAATATCTAATCGTTCCTGAATTTTTTTATGAGTGCGCTTAGATATCACCATTAGCGGTGATCCTTCGTCCCACCATATTTTTTTATATGCAGCTGCAGATTTTGCAGGTCTTTTTCGTAAAATAATCCCACGTACAACAAATGCTCTCAATAAATAAGGCATATCAATTACGCGTTCATCCATTAAAAATTCATCTAAATATGGCTTTACTGCTTCTGGGGTTGGTGCCTCGGGTGAACCTAAGTTAACTAATAAAACTCCTTTCATATTTATTATTTTTTTACAAAAATACTATTCATTTTTACTATAACGATACTATTTCTATATATTTTAATTGTTATAAAATTGATAAAATTTATGATTTTGCGCTTAACGACAACACATATTTTTTAGGGGTTATCCCAAATTTCTTTTTAAATGCTGATATAAAATGACTGGCTGTGCTGTATCCAATTTTTAAACCCACTTCATTTACATTATAAGTACCAGAATCTAATAATTGGCGAGCATATTCTAGTTTATAGTCAATTAAAAAACCGTAAACCGAATCGCCATAAATTTGTTTAAAACCTAACTTTAATTTTTTTAATGTTAAGCCTACTTGATCTGCTAAATCTTGTAAACTAGGTGGTTCGGCCATGTTAGAGATAATTATTTCTTTAACTCTTTTTAATTTCACAACATGTTCTTCATCAACTAAAAACGGACATTGCTCTGTATTAGTTGCATCATCAGTTTTATTAAAAACCAAACTTAATAATTCGTAAGCTTTTCCTTTATAATATAAATTTTTAATAGAAGGATTTAAATTAAAATGAAACATTTGATTTAAAACAATAGCCATTGCTGGCGAAATTTTCTCTTCTGTATAATATTTTTTATCTGCATTTTCTTGAGATAAAAAAGGAATAGCATGGGCAAAACTCGAAAATAAACTGTGAAATTTAGTAATAGAAATAAGCAATGTTACCATCCACGACTTGGGCTCAACCAACAAATGCATTGGCAAGTCTTTTTGCGGATTATATAACAATAAAGCATTTTCTTCACGTAAATCCATTTGATAAGCACCTTGATTGAAAATAAATTTTCCAGCGCCTTTTAATACGAAATGAAATTGCAATAAATTTTTACTCACATTGCGCTGTACAGACTTTGCCAAGTGTCCATCATTTTGAATACGAAGTAAAATAAAGTCATCTTCTATTCGAATCTCATCTTGAAAATTTTCCATAACAAATTCTATTTATTTATAAATGAACAAAATACACCTTAATATATTTCATAAACAAAATAAATTTTATTTATGAGTCTATAAGTTATTATTAATCTAAGTTATTAAAAACTGAAAAAAAAATAGTTACTTTTGCAAATATAAGGTGAACCGTTAGCGTTATTTTTAAAAATGAGAAAAAAATTATTAAGTTAATTTTATTTAGATTAATTCTAATTAACAAACCTGTAAACACCTTGTTTATCAAGGCTCAGAAAAAAAATAACGCTAAAAGTCAAAATAATGATAAAAAATCACGCAGCGTTACTAATAGAACCTTTAGCGTTATTTTTTATGAAAAGGTAATGATACTTTTGTATCACATTTGAATAAGTGTATTAAAGATGGAAAACAATAACAACTCAAAGCATACTTCTTTTTATGCAGTAGGATTAAACTACAAAAAAGCGGATGCAGAGATGCGTGGTAAATTTAATTTAAACCCAGAAGCCAAACAAAAAGTTTTAGAGCAAGCTAAATCCGAAGGGATTGATAGCTTGATTACTATTTCTACTTGTAACCGTACCGAAATATATGGTTATGCGCAACACCCGTTTCAATTAATAAAATTACTTACCGAAAATAGCAATGGTACTCTAGAAGAATTTCAGAAAGTAGCTTACGTTTTAAAAAATAACGAAGCAACTCACCATTTATTTAAAGTAGGAACTGGGTTAGATAGCCAAATTTTAGGAGACTTCGAAATTATAGCTCAGGTTAAAAACGCCTTTATGGAGAGTAAACAATTAGGTTTAACAAACTCTTACTTAGAGCGTTTAGCAAATTCTGTTATCCAAGCTTCAAAACGAATTAAAAACGAAACCGAAATTTCATCAGGTGCAACATCTGTTTCTTTTGCTTCGGTGCAATACATATTTAAAAACGTTCCCGATTTAGACAACAAAAATATTTTACTTTTTGGAACAGGAAAAATTGGACGTAACACTTGCGAAAACCTTGTAAAACACACAAAAAACGACCAAATCACACTTATTAATCGTACGCGTGATAAAGCCGAAAAAATTGCAGGTAAATTTAACTTAATCGTAAAAGATTATGCTGATTTACAAACTGAGATTCAAAACGCAGACGTTTTAGTTGTTGCAACAGGTGCGCAAAACCCAACGGTAGATAAAACCATTCTAAATCTTAAAAAACCTCTTTTAATATTAGATTTATCGATCCCTAAAAATGTAAACGAAAATGTATTGGATAATCCATTTGTTACTTTAGTACACATGGACCAACTTTCGGAAATGACTGACGAAACGTTAGAAAACCGTAAAAAACACATTCCGCACGCTGAAGCTATTATTAAAGAAGTTCAAAACGAATTTATTGACTGGACAAAAGCCCGTAAATTCGCACCAACTATAAACGCCTTGAAAGATAAATTAAACTCCATGAAAACAAGCGAGCTTAACTTTCAACGCAAAAAATTATCCAATTTTGATGAAGAACAAGCTGAATTAATCAGTAACCGAATCATTCAAAAAATTACAGCACAATTTGCAAGTCATTTAAAACATGAAAATGCATCTGTAGACGAAAGTATTGAGTGGATTAGTAAAGTTTTTCAATTAGAAACTTCAGAAAATGAGTAAAGTTATACGTATTGGGACCAGAGATAGCGAATTGGCACTTTGGCAAGCTCATACCGTTCAGAAAAAACTTAACGATTTAGGTTATAAAGCCGAAATTGTTGCAGTAAAATCTCAAGGCGATATTATTTTAGATAAACCTTTATACGAATTAGGAATTACTGGAATATTTACAAAAACCTTAGACATTGCTATGTTAGCTGGTCAGGTTGATATTGCGGTTCATTCAATGAAAGATGTGCCAACTGCATTACCACAAGGTATTGTACAAGCAGCAGTTTTAGAGAGAGCCAAAACGGTTGATATTTTAGTTCATAAAGGAAATTTAGATTTTTTAAATCCTGAAAACGCCGGAACCATCGCTTCAGGTTCGTTACGTCGCAAGGCGCAATGGCTAAGTAAATACCCAAAGCATCATGTGGAAGATTTACGCGGAAACGTAAATACACGTATGCAAAAATTAAAAGATAACGATTGGAACGGAGCTATTTTTGCCGCAGCTGGTTTGGAAAGAATTAATCTAAAACCAACTGAATTTATTGATTTAGATTGGATGACTCCAGCTCCTGCACAAGGCGCAATGTTAGTAGTTGCAATGGAAGAGGATTATTTCGCCTTAGATGCATTAGCACAACTTAATGATGTTGAAACCGAAATTTGCGTCGCTATCGAACGTCAATTTCTACGCACGTTAGAAGGTGGCTGTACTGCACCAATTGGAGCCTTGGCTAAATACAACGAAAAGGACGATACTATTTCATTTAAAGGATGTTTACACTCGTTAGATGGAAAACAAAAGTTTGAAATCGAAAAGGTTGTTCCGATTGAAGAATGGAAAAAATTAGGCTTTTTCTGTGCGAAAGAGATTCTAGAAAACGGTGGAGAAGCACTTATGAAAGAACTTCGTTCACAACTTAAAAAGTCATAAAAATGGAAAATAACATCTGTGTTTTATCAACAAAAAAATTAAAAAGCAATCAAAAGCAATTTTTGTTGAATGCAGATTTTTCGGTAATCGAGGCCGATTTTATTAAAATCACTTCATTATCTTTTCAACTAAAAAACATTCCTTCTTTACTACTTTTCACCTCACAAAACGGAGTGAAAAGTGTTTTAGAAAATCAAAAAATAGCTGTTTTAAAAACGATTCCTGCAATTTGTGTAGGCTCTAAAACTAAAAAATTGTTAGAAACTAACGGTTTTACAGTTTTAGAAACAAAAGAATATGCCGAAGATTTAGCACCAATTATTCAACAAAAATTCGCTAATCATCACGTTGCTTTTTTTGCTGGAAACATTCGTAGAGATGTACTTCCAACCGCAATGAATCAAGCAAACATAACTTTTGATGAATACACGGTTTATACCAATAGTGAATGTCCAGTTGCTATAAACGCTCATACCAACGCACTATTATTTTTTAGCCCGTCAGGAATCAATAGTTACTTAAAACAGAACAAAATTACAACTCAAGTTTGTTTTTGTATTGGCACAACAACCGCTGATGCTTTAAACGGAATTACAGAAAATATTGTTATTGCTAATCAACAAACAATAGAAAATGTAATTATTCAGTGTATCAATTATTATAAAAGATAAAAGTTCGGTTTAACCGAAAAAGATAAAATCAAAACTATGTTAAAAAACGATTTATTTCTAAGAGCTTTAAAAGGAGAATCTGTTGAAAGACCTCCAGTTTGGATGAT
>CANRKI010000045.1 GCA_947631175.1 uncultured Flavobacterium sp. | reverse complement strand
TAAATCCGTCTAATGGGATTTTAAATCCCATAATTTCTTTTAGTCGGTTTATTCTAGCAAAATGTTCTGGTGGTGTCATAATTGATTAAATCTTGAAATAGCCGAAACTGATACATTATACAAGTTTGCAATAGACTCTTTCGATTGTCCACTTCCTATTAGCATTTTTACCGTTTCAGAATCTCTTTTTAGTTTATCAACTTGCTTTTTAAAATCATCTTCATTTTTCTTTTTTTGTTCGTAATCCGATATAGCTTTTGAATCAATAGCCTCGCCTTTGTATTTTGTCCGAAAAATTGAAACAACAAAAGGTTCTACTTTAAAGAATTTACCTATATCTGATAAACTTTTTCTTTTGTACAACAAATGAAGAACGACATCTTTATTATCAATCAACTTGCTCAACTGCTTAGCCGTTATAGGGTCTACCTCTATGTCTCCAGTCCCTATGATATTTTTTTTCAAAATGTAATCTTCTACAAACTTTGAAACAGTAAGACGGTGTACTCCAAGTAATCTTCCAATTGCTGAATAAGAAAGACCTGCGTCTAAGTACCCTTTTACTTTAGATTCCATTCCTGTGAGTTTGGTGGCACTGCTCTTGCTTCCTTTGGGTCGTCCTAAAACTACACCATCAGCTTTTTTTCTTGCTAATGCTTCCTTTGTTCTCATAGAGATTAAATCTCTTTCAATTTGTGCTGATAATCCGAAAGCAAATGCCAAAACTTGTGAATTAATGTCTTTTCCTAATCGGAAATTGTCTTTTATTGTCCAAACTTGGATGTCATTTTCCATACAATGGTTAAGAATAGCCATTATCATAAGTAACGAACGACCAAGTCTTGATAATTCAGCGCAAACAAGAATGTCCCCTTTTTTTAACTTTTTTAAAAGCTTACCTAATCGCCTTTCTTCAACTTTTTTAGTTCCGGAAATAGTTTCTTCTATCCAATGACTTATAATAATCTGTTCTTTTTGAGCAAAATTATTTATCTCAAACCTTTGGTTTTCTACTGTTTGTTTGTCGGTGCTTACTCTTATATATCCATATACTGCCATATCAATTTCCTATTTGTTTTTGTTTCACTGTATCTATTTCATTTGGCAAATCCTTTGCTTGTATGTTACCTTTTGCAATAAGTTTCATTGCATCCATTGAAATTCTGTTGATTTCAATAATGTTAGAAGCGACTTCACTCATTGATTTTTGACGCTTCATTTCTTTTTCCAAATCTTCATAGGAAAGGCTTTCGTCATTTAAGCGTTCTAATTGCTCAAATAGATGATTGTTCAAATCTGATAGTTTATTTCTTGCCATTTTTTAGTTTTTTAGTGATTCGACTTGTTAATATTTTAGTTCTTTTAGCTTCAATCATTTCAGGGAAAAGTCTCATATTTTTATTACTTTCTCCTTTTAAAGTTTGCTTTAATTTTACCAGCACATATCTGTCTGTTAATTCTTTACGATGCTCTTTATCTCTCTTTAGTTTCCAGTCTTTACGTTCAACATTTTGATAGTGTAAAATTTTTTCTTTATGCTCTTGGTAATATTTTTTGGCTCGTTCATTTGCATTAATTCTCGCACACCGTTTACAGTAATTACCAATTCGATACTTGTTCCTTTCTTTTGAAAAATATCTGTGATAATCATCAGTTGGTTTTTCGATTTTGCAAATAGGACATAATTTCTTTTCCATAATTTTCTTTTAAAAAACATCGCTTAACATCGGTTTTATGCAAGTCGGGCGAATCGTTCCGATTCTACGACTGTTGCAAAAAACCCGACCTGCATAAAGCCGTGAACCGTTAACAACTTTCTTTACAAAGTCCATCACAATGATGTTGGCATGGCTTATTTGATTTGTAGCAGATTTGTTGATTTAAACATTTTAGTATTTCTGATTCGAGATTTACTTTTATTTCTACGTTTTCACAGCGTTTAAAATATACGGTATCATCACCTTCTATCTCGAATATCCCGATTAAACACTCCTCAAAATCTACCGCTACAAGATCATATTCTTGTCCTTGGTATATTATTTTTTCTGCTCCGGTGAATTGATGGTTTTTGAATTGATCTGTTGTCATCTGTTATTTAACTTTTGGTTTAGGGATTGGGTAATACGATTCTAGTTTTTCGAATTCGGATATTTTAGGATAAGTATACTCACCTCTTGTGGGGTCGTAAAACTTGTGTTCTGAAGCATCGTAAAAGTCTGCGGATTTAAAAGAATCAACTACAACTTTACATAATAAATATCCGTCTGTTTTGCATTTGTCTAGGTAAGGGAAGTAACACCAATATAACCCAGACTTTTTTGGATAACCGTGATCGGCAACTGTTTTTTTAGCCATTTTTATTTACCACTTTCGACCAAGTGGGAAGTTTTATTTTTTAATATTTTTAAGGTTTTAGAATGATTAAAATATAATCGTTTTCGTTCTTAATAATCTCTGTATTAGGCTTATCTTTAACGTGTGAAAGTATTATTTCAAGAACTTCTAATATAATTTTTGGTGCCTTTGGTGTTATCATAAGTAGAGTGAACACATAATCGTTTTTCAAAACTTCTATCTGTCCTAATTCCGATAATTTTTTATTTAATTCTTCCATGGGTTGTTTTTATAAGTGTTTTTCTTTAATAGCCTGTAGTTCATTTATTAGTGAGTCAATGCACTCGTTAGGTATAATAAATCTATGCTCATCAACTGTTCTTTCTCTTATTAAACCTCTTTCGTTTGTAAGTTTATAATTTGGTTTTTCCGTGATAAAAACCATTTCGATAAAGGGGATGTACTCTTCTTTTTTGTCGTTTTTTTCTTTAGCATAAAATACATTATGTCTTAAGCTTAATAGGTTTTCCATGTTATCTAATATTAAAATCTGTTTGAGGTTCTTTATCTTGAAAATTCATTTTTGAAGGGATGATTTGGAAAATTTCATTTTCAAATTCATCTGTTTCATCCTCCCAATCGCACTTGCAGTTGGTGCAATGTTTTAACTGAATTTCTCTAGTATTTAATCCTATGTGGCACTCTGGACAAAAGCCATCGTTAATGATATGTTTCATAAATAAATGATTTGAAGTAGGTTAATGATAATAGTAATTAATGCAAGTAGTAAGGCTATTGTTAGTTTTAGTTTAAGCCTTTGTAGGGATTTCAGTTTCAAGGCTCACGTATTTGTTATTTATTTTAAATACTGCGATACGTTCTTTTTTGTGCTTTAAGTAGATATCCTTTCGTGCGTAAACAATTTGTATGTTTTTGGGGAGTATCTTTTCTTGCTTACAAAATTCTTCTGTTAATTTTTCTATTTTTAATACAAGTAATTCACCACTTGTATAGTCTTTCGGATTTATGGTTGAATGTTCCATTGGTTAAGTGTTTTGGTAACTAAATCTAAATCAATATTTAAAAAAGCGGTTATTTGCTGCGCTTCGTAGCCTGACGTTTTTAGTCTTACAATATCCTGCTCTAATCGGGAGCGTTTGGTTAAGGCGGGAGTGGCGAGTTTTTTGTTTGTTTTAGCATACAGATACGCCTCGTAGCTGTCGTAATCATGTGTTGTGAAATAAAACCCTTGGAGAATAGATTTTATAAAGGACTGTTTATTAAGTATAAACCTAACGTCTAACTGCCCATACACCTTAGTACTTACCCCGTTAAGCATTTTTTGCCGTTTTATAGAAAATAGCGATCCGCAGGGTAAAACAGCATAATTATTAAGTTCAAAAAGTTTAGCACCTTTTGGATAGTCAACTCCTTCTGTGTAATTGAATTTATTTTTTTGGTCTTTATAAAAATCAATTGCTATTTGTCTAAACCCTCTTATACCATGTTCTTTAAAAGCTTGAGCTATGTTTTTGTAACCCATTTTTTGGGCTACATATAATTGTTTGTTGTAATCCATCTTATTTTAATTTAAAATGTTGACGCTCGTTTATTACATATAAAGTTTCGGCTTGTATGTGTTTTGCAAGTGTGGATAATAAGGAATCTTCACCTATGTAATGAGGTCCATTAAGGTTATTGTTAGAATTGATAAAGTACATTTTGCCATATTTAAACTCGTCTGTTATTGTTAAAAAGTCGTTTAAATTAGCCAGTCTAAGTACTAAAGAAAAAGGTATTTCGTTAGGAGTACTTTGTCCGTCAAAAACAAGTATACCAATCATTCCGATACTTTGCTTGTAAAACAAGTCAACAAAACATTGGGAATTGGATAGGTAATAAGGACCTTCAATTTTATTAGTTCTTTTTGATCGGTAAAAAATAGTTTGGTTGGCTTTAATGTATTGAGTAGCTCCCGGCTTGTTTAAATCACCTCCAAATAAATCCGATTTGGAGGCTCTTTTTAATTTTGCTTTTATTTCAAGGAACATTATTGAATATCTAATTCGGTAAATCTCTTTAATATTAAATGATGGACTATCTGCATTTCATAATTACTTATTACTTTATGTTTTTTATCTTTTAATATATAAGTGAATACTTTTGCTACATTTTCTAAGTCCTCGTATTTACTACAACTATTTATAATTTGTTCCCATTCGTGTTCCTCGTAAAAAGGTTTATTAGGTTGTGAAAATATCTGATTCATTGTCGTATGATTTTACATCTAGGTTAACACTTACTACTGGTTCTGTTTTAATGTAGAACACTTCTTGTGACTTCCCTGCAATGGTTTGAACAATCTTTTTGTCTTGGTTGCATAAATCATCTGGGTTTAAAATCCATCCTTTTAGTTTACAAAAAGCACGTAAAGACTTTTTAAATTTAGTTGCACTCCATTTTGTGTTTTTGGTTTCTTTTTGGAAACAGTCAAACATTTCGTGTCGAACTATATATGTGTCAAGGTTTTTATAGATTTCTGTATTAAAATCACCTGGTGAAACTTCCTTCTGCATAAAGAAACCTTCTGCCCAACCCTCAAACACTTCTCCAATTTCACTTCTAAGGTTTCGAAGCTCTACGTTACCCTTTGTAGGCCACTTTAAAAAGAATTGCAGACATTGTGCGCAAAAGTTGTAGTATAAGTTCCATTCTTCGTTTGTAAAGTCACGGTACAGGTTACGCCCTTCAAAATCAGAACTTACCGTACGCTCCTGTTTGTATTCGTCTCCGTGATTAGCATGATAATAGTCAGAAAATACCGTATATAGAATACGTCTTGCAGTTGACGGATCAATGTCTCTTAAGGTATAATTAGAAGTGATCACGAATTTTGGCGACTTATTAAAAGGAATCTCAAAAGGTTGTCCGTTTTTTGGGTTAACTTTTAAAGAACCAGTAATCTCTGAAAAGAAGAATCCAAAATCTAAATACTGATTGGCATCGTCTATAAAAACATAATCCGTATCTTCTGTAATACCATGGTAAATAAAGTCGTTACTTGTTATTTTAGAATCTCGCCCTTTAATAAAAAAGCGACGTTTTAAAATGTTGTTTAGATACCCGTAACAAAGTGATTTACCAGAACCTCCGTGCGAACCTCCATCATCAGATACTTTATTATCCATTGCAAAAACACACCATGCTTTAGATTCTATTTTGTATTGATGCAGCAAATAACCAATAGAATACATTTTATTTATTAGGTGTAATTTTTGCTCATAAATTTCCTCGGCTGTTAAGCCTTCACCTGCAATGTTAAATCTATTTGCTTCATGGTATTTTTTTGCCGCTTCTTCGGTTTTCCCTCGGAAGTTATCTTCTAATTCTTTTTTCCAATGGATTCGTGAGGAATTGATCAAGAAATTAAAGAGCGGATTGTTTTTTTCATGGATTTTAATATCCATGTTACCCGATGCATCTGTAGTTATTTCAAACTGTTTTTCGGCAAGCTTTGGACGGAAATCAATTATTTTGTCGTACCAAACATAGTTGTCAATTTCTCCTTGTTTCATTTCTATAATATCATCTGGAGTAATTTTCCAAATTTTATTATGAAAGAAGAAGTATTGAAAATCTCTTCCTGCAGAAACAAAATCAACATCTAGCACTTGTAGTCTTGTTAAGGAGTCTTTTTTAACTCTTGGAGAGTTATAGACATAATCCCTTAACTCTGTTGACATTTGGCGTTCCGCAAGGAAATCGTGTACAAAACTTTCGATTTCAATAGGTCTTACTTGTTTAATTATATTCCCTACTTTTTGGATGTAAATAAAATCTTCTGAGTTATTTGGATCTGTATACTTACCGAAGCCCATGTGCTCCAAAAAGTTATATAGTTTTGTATTTGAAATTGTGAAGTTTCGTTTACCTTTAGAGTCATAACTTTCTGTCCAAAATTGAAGAGGGTAGGAGTTCTCAATTATTTTTTTGAACATCCCGATAAAAATATTTTCCTCTTTTTCTTTGTAAAACTTTTCAACCCAATCTTTAAAATCTTTGCAAGGATTACCACGTTTGTCACGGTATGAAGAAAGATTACTAGGTAAATAAAATAACTTAATGTCAAGGAACTTTAACCCAATAGCTAAGGCCTGTTTACGTCCAGTTAAATCTAAATCTCCTACGTAAAAAATCTCCTTAACATATTCTTTCAGCCTTTTATATTCTGCCCAATCCAATTGTTCAGATTCTGAGTTAAACCAGATAACATGCTCGTTAAAGGATGTCATGTTTATACCATCAGAGCCGCCACTCATTATGAATACGCGGTCTAGTCGTGGATCTTTTTTCTTTTTTGGTTTAGGATTTTCTTCTTCTTCTTCGTAAAAATCCTCCTCCTCGTTTTCAACCTTAATTTTATTTTGTTTAAAAGCCTCTGCTAGTTGTTCTAAGCCGAAACAAAATCTATTAGGTTTTTCCCCTGCATATCTAAAGCGATATTGTTTTTCGGCTTTAGGTTGGTAGATTTTTTGCCAAGTGCCATAGTCAAAAGCATAAATAGGATACTCATCTGTAGCGGTTGTAATTATAACCTCATTATCTTTTATGTGTTTAAACGAGCTTATTGCTTTAAGTTTAAATTTATCTAAATAGCTCTCATTTACGCGTGGGCCAAATATTTTTAAATCTTCATCCTCAAATTCTCTGAACTCAAAACCATACGTACCAGGAACTTCATCTGTGTATAAGGGTCTCTTTTCAATAATTGGTTTAACGAATCTCATTACCGCACCCTCTATATTATACTTAGCGCCTAGTAATTGTATAGCTTCTCCATAGGTAATATTTTCTTCTAGAGCACAGATGTGTATTGCGTTTCTTGACTTTTGATCTCCACCAAAATCGGTTACTACCCATACACCGTTTTGTAGTTGTTTTAAAGTAGCAGATGCCGTTTTCTCGTTGCCACGTATTTTAAAATTTTTAGCTTGTTTAGAAACAACATCATTCGCTTGTGGGTAATAGGTTAAAATAATATCTAAACCCCCATTTGTCTCTAAGAATATTTTATCTTCTTCTATATAAGCCATGATTGAGAGAGTTTTACGCGGTGTTCGCTGGTTATTAAATCGTTTTTTAAAATTGGTTGTAATTTTTTCAGATTTTTTAATAGGTTTAATTTTTGTCGGAGATAATTTTCTTTTTGATTTATTTCTTTTTCTGTAAAAAAACCTGAATTAGTTAGCGACTGAAGTTGCTCTTCTACTAATTCAATTCGTGTATCAATGTTTGCTAGTAGATTCATTTTTGATTTTTATTTAGTTAAAAAAAACACCCCTCCGTAAAGGAGTGTTTTACAATCACATTTTAGCACTAAGTGCTTATAAAAATTAAAAAGAACGTACTAGGTTGAATCTTTTATGATCTTGCTATCCATGGCCCTAATTAATTAATTGTTTTAATTCTTCTTGCTGCTTTTTGTTCTCTAACGCTACTTCGACCAGCGCTTTAAGTACATTAATATTAGACAGATGATAATTTTTATACCTGCATCTTACATTTCTAATTAATTGTGATGAAGTATTATTATCCAATTTTAGCTGCACTTGTAGTACATACCTTTTTGGCAAAAAATTGTTAATTATATCATATGACTTATTAATCTGCGTTTCAATAGAAAGAGTTCTACTTTTTTTACTTATTTTTGTCATAAGTTGTTCTATTTTGTCATACTATTGTACAAATATATATAAATGTTTTACTAAAAAGTAAAACATTGTTAAAAAAGTTTTACTTTTTAGTTTAATTTATATTAATTCTAAATAATTAAATATGGGATTTTCTGAAAAAATTCAGCAAGAGTTTGCACATCGAGGTCTTACCAACCGTGATGTATCGAAGATTATGGATAATTACAATGAAACACTCATTAGTCGATATATTAATAGTGATAATCTATCGATTGGGTTCATTGAAAAGCTAATAAAATATTTTCCTGATATGGATTTAAATTATTTATTGAAGGATGATTGTACGGAGCACCCACTATCTAAGGTGCACGAAAAAAATGCTAAAATTCTTCAAGAAATTGAATTAATAGAAGAAAATTTAGAGAAGATTAAAAAAAAATTGTCTCAATATTGACACGTATTTTTTATAAATTATTATTAATTAATGTGTTATAGCGTCTAAAATAATCCTGATTGGATCACATTTTTAAAAAACACTATAAGTAATATATTCTTATAGTGTTTTTTGTTTTGTGAAAGTTAATATAAAAAAAAGGAGCTACTGCTCCTTTTTTGCTTTTAATTATTTTTAACCTCTACTTCTTGTGGTTGTATTTTTCTTGGTCTTCCTGGTTTTTTTGTATACACTTTATTTTTTCGTACATGAGCTAACTCCTCAGCTGTTAAATAAGGCTTCCACCTACCTAAATAAAACGTTTTACGTGTTTTGGTATCTAATCTAACCTCGGCCATGTAATAACCGTCAGGATGTTTTCTTTTTTTAACAAGTTTGAATCCATTTTTATTATTATATACATCCCCTTTGTATAAATAATAATGTCCAACAATTTTTTTGGCTCCTTTTGGTACTAAATCAGTATTTCTTAAAAAATCTGTCCAGCCATTCCATTGGGATTGATACCCTTTGTATTGATTTGGATTTGAAGGTAATAGTTTAAACGCTTCGGTGTTAAGTAAGCGCAAGTCTAAGTATTCTTTGCGCGTAGCAACACCATGCTTGAAAATAAATTTTCGAGCATCGTCATAGTTTAGTTTTTCATTCATGATAATTAGTTTACAGTTTTTTTATTGTTTTTGGGTAAAAACGGATATAATTAGACTCCATACTATGGTTAACAATGCCCCAACAAAGTTTAGCCATAAAAATCCAATCACATCAATATAATAAATATAAAAAATAATTAATTGAGAGATTATCGCGCCGTAGAAAACGGCTTTACTTTTTACACTTTTTATGTAAAAAGCTATTAAAAATATCCCCAAAAGTGTCCCGTAAAAAATAGAACCTATGATATTAACAAGTTGTATCAGATTCTCGAACATTGAGCTTATGCAAGCAAATATAATGGCTATAATTCCCCAAAATAGCGTAAATAATTTAGTCGCATTTACTGTTTGTTTCTCGTTTAACTCTTTAGGATAATTTCGTTTAAAAATGTCAAAGGTCGTAGTTGTTGCTAGAGCAGAAAGACTGGCTGCAGATGAAGACATCGCGGCTGATAAAACTACAGCTAACAATAAACCTACTAAACCTTTAGGCATGTATGTTATTACAAAGTTTAAAAATACGTAATCTTTGTCGTTAGTTTCAATTGTGCTATCGGCTTTTTTTATTAATTCTTTAGCTTGTTCGCGCAAATGAGTTTCTTTAGAATTTAATGATACAATGTATTTTTGTAATACTTCATTATCATAATCCTGATTTAACTGACCAATATATAATAAACTTATTTCTTTTTTTTGTTTTTGAACGTCTTTTAGCTGATCTTCTAACTTTATGTATTCCTCACTATAATTCGACTTTAAAACGATTTGTTCGTTTGTAGGATTAAAGTGAATAGGAGATGGATAAAATTGATAAAAAATAAAAACCATCACCCCGGTTAAAAGTATAAAAAATTGCATAGGAACTTTTAAAAGTCCGTTCATTATTAATCCTTTTTGACTTTCTTCAATTGATTTTCCAGATAAATAGCGTCCAACCTGTGATTGGTCGGTTCCAAAATAGGCCAATGACAGAAAAAATCCGCCGGCAATTCCGCTCCAGATAGTATATCTTTTTTCAGGAGAAAATGAAGTATCAACAATATTCATTTTTCCGTTAGCACCAGCAATACCTAATGCATTAGAAAAGCTTAATTGATCTGGTAAATAAATTAAAATTGCAATAAAAGTCAAGAACATTCCTGTTAAAACAACCATCATTTGTTGGGGTTGTGTAACATTTAAGGCTTTTGCGCCTCCTGTCATTGTGTAGGTTAATACCAAAAAACCGATGAGAATGGCTAAAAAATTTAAATTCCATCCTAAAATAGAAGATAAAATTATTGCCGATGCATAAATTGTTAAACCAGCTCCTAAACCACGATGTACTAAAAAGAGCATGGCGGCTAAGGCTCTTGTTTTGGCATCAAAACGATCCTCTAAATATTGATATGCGGTATAAACTTTTAATTTATAATATGTAGGAATAAAGGTGATGCAAATTACTATCATGGCTAGTGGCAATCCAAAATAGAATTGAACAAAACCCATTCCGTCATGAAAGGCTTGTCCTGGTGTCGATAAAAAAGTGATGGCACTTGCTTGTGTTGCCATTACTGAGATACCAACAGTAAACCAGTTTGTTTTTGTATTGTTTAGAACAAAATCTTCAATGTTTTTATTTTTTTTAGATTTAATTATTCCATAAACAACAATAAAAAGCAAGGTGCCACAAAGCACTATCCAATCTAAAAATTGCATATTACGAATAGATTTGCATTAAAAAATAAAAAACAGCTATGTATAGTATATTGATTATGAGTACTACTGTATAGCTTTTTCTCCAAAATTTATTGTTCATTCATATAGTTTGAATACAAGAAACCCTTCAAATAAATTACAATCCTTTTTACGGGGTTAAAATTAAGACAATATTAAGAAATAATTTCTTGTGAAGTTATGTTTTAGGGATCTTTTTTATTATCGGCTAAAATTATTGGCTGCTCTTGGTCTACCAATTTCATTTCTTCTATTTTCTGGCCGTTTTACCTCTCTACGTTCAAAATTTCGGTTAATTCTATTGTTATTGTTTTCAACTTCTGTTCGTGATCGAGAGGTGGAATTATTTTTTTGTTTGAGTTGAGTAGGAGTAATATTTGAAGATCTTTTTACCTCTCTATTATGTTCTCGAGAATATTGAGTTCTATGATTTTCATTATATATATATGGGTTTGGACCAATATCGAACAATGAAACTTTAGTAGCCTCAACTAAGTTGTACTTTCTGTATTTTTTTGGAAGATTTTCACTTCTAATCCATCCATTTTCATGATAATAAATATACATTTTGGTTGGAATGTCGTAATAAATTTCGATTTCCGGAAGGTAGTAATATCTCGTTTCAGGAATATATTTTGGAGCCCAATTAGGTAGATCTACCTCGGTTTGGGCTTGTATATTTGTACTGATTAAGCAAAAAAATGATAAAAGCAGGAACGAAAATAATGTATTTGCTTTCATGGTATTGGTTTTAAAATGGTTCTTTTATTAAGCTCCAAAGTTCATGCCAAAATGTTAATTTTTATTAGGAATTGAGTTTATAATTTCTAAATCATCTACAATAATAATTGCTTTTTGCAACATCATATTATTTGGATAGGTAATAGTGTCTCCGTCTGTAGTGGTTAAAATGATATAAAACGCTGTTATATCTTCTATTCTTGCGGTTAACGGAAAGTCTTTATCTTGAATTTTAACTACATCACCAATTTTAAATGGATAAGAGAAAAATAATACAACGCCACCGGTTATATTACTTAAAACCGACCATTGTGCAAAAAATGCGACCCCAACAAAAGCTGTTATCGAAATTAAAAAGCTCGATATTTCTTTAGGATTTAATCCCCAAATTGCTGTAAAAGAGATAATAAGTAAAAAAGCCCAAACAAAATTAACGTATTTTACTATTAAATTTGAACGTTTAGACAAACGATCTTTTGCTTGTGTGATTTTTAAAACAAATTTTACCGCCAAATATCTAAAAACAGAAAGAAATAGTAATGTAATTCCTGTCGAAATAATTTGTGGTAAAAAAGACTTTATATCTAGATTTAAAATATCCATGTTATTTAAAATTATCGTTTAAATATTTATATACTTTTGCTACCGGAAGCCCGACAACATTAGTGTATGAACCGTTTATTTTAGTAATTCCAACCTCGCCAATCCAATCCTGAATTCCGTAAGCACCAGCTTTATCAAGCGGGTTGAAGTTTTTTATATAAAAATGAATCATTTGGTCTGTTAATGTGCTAAAAGTTACTTCGGTCACATCAAAAATAGTTTCTATTTTGTCATTCGATTTAAAACAAACCGAAGTAATAACTTTATGAGTATTGCCAGATAATTCTTTTAACATTTCAAAAGCCTCCGTTTCGTTTTTCGGTTTTCCAAGTGCTTTATTTTGATGCCAAACTAAGGTGTCACTTGTTATAATAACGTCATTTTCATCAATATCTGTAAAAGCACTCGCTTTTAACTCGGCTAAATAATTGGTTATTTTTTCTTCTTTTAAATCAGAAGGATAAGTTTCGTTTACTTCTTTTACGTTGATAGTAAAGGGAACTTCCATATCTTTAAAAAATTGTTGGCGTCTAGGAGAACCAGACGCCAATATAAATTTCTTTTTATACATGAATTGAAAAATTTAATTGAATTACTGCAATGGATAAAATTCCGAACAGCATAATTAATTTTAAAATGGTACTTAATTTTTTGTAATCGGTTTTATTTTTTGCACTTAATACTTTAATGAAAAAGTAGAGTAGTGGTCCCAATATAAAAAGTAGACTGTAAATTAAGATTATTGTTGAGTTTATAAAATTTACACTGATGTAATAAATGACTAAAAGAATGGCAATTAAGGTAATTCCTAAAATAATTTTAAGGGTTCTTTTGGCACCAATTAATACAGGAAGTGTATGTATATCAGCATTGTAATCTCCGTTTATGTCTTCAACATCTTTTAGCATTTCTCGTATAAAATTTATGATAAAAGCAAAGATTGAAAAATCAACTAAAACCGAGAATAAATACATTTGACTTGTAAAATTCTCTGAATACATTGCCGGAAACAAATCAAAAAAGCCAATAATTAACACACTTGATGCTAAAATTAAAGCGATGATAATGTTGCCTAAAACTGGAATTCTTTTTAATGTTGTAGAGTACATATATAAAAGTAAACTTACAATAATAAAGTATCCAACAAAACTGTTTTTACCCACTAAATTTGAAAGATAGTAGCCAATACCAACTCCCAAAACGGTTAAAGCAATATATATGTAAAAGGCAAAATCCTCGTTAATACTAACGCCAATAGTCTGTTTTTCAGGTTTGTTTATGCTGTCTGTGTATTGGTCTTCAATATCATTTATAATATAACCAGCTGCAGCAATAGAAAGAGTTGCTAAGATTAATAAAATGAATTGAAGGTCGCTTAAAGCAATAAAGTTGGTTTGATTTTTTAAAAAAGCAAAATGAAACAACGTCTGCATTAAAGCAATAAGTAGTAAATTTTTATAGCGAATTAGTTGTAAGTATTTCATTTTTATTAATCGTATTTAGCATCAAATTGATTCATCCATTTTCCTTGAACTTTCATAATTTGTTCAATAACATCTCTTGCACATCCATTTCCGCCTTGAACATGCGAAATATATTTGCTTATATTTTTAATTTCGGGAGCGGCATCTTGTGGGCAAACCGGTAAACCTACCAATTGCATTACGTGATAATCCGGAATATCATCGCCCATAAATAAGCAATTTTCGGCTTTAATATTATTTTCTTCAATAAATTTATTAAACGTATCAACTTTGTTTGGTGTACCCAAATAAATATCCGAAAGCCCTAAATTTTTTAGTCGAGTTTTAACTCCTTCATTACTTCCGCCCGAAATAACAACAACTTTATATCCAGCATCCACAGCAGTTTTTAAAGCATAACCATCTTTTATACTCATAATGCGTAGCATTTCTCCAGATGTAGTTACGTGTACTTTTCCGTCTGTTAAAACGCCGTCTACATCAAAAATTAATGTAGTAATATCGTTCATTATTTCTTTATAACTTTTTGACATTGCTTTTTATAATTGAATTTGTTAGTAAAGTATAAATTTCTTTTTGCATCGGATCTTTAATCGTTTCCAAATGTTTTAAAATGGTTTTTTTGTCTTGCCTTTTTGCGGGACCCGTTTGTGCATCTTTTGGTGAAAGGGATTTTATTTTTTGAGCCGTTTCTTCAATTAAAGGATGGAAAATCTCGAAAGGAATATTTTTTTCCTGACAAATTTCGTTACCAATTTGATATAAATGATTTGTAAAGTTCGAAACAAAAACAGCGGCAACGTGAATGTTTCTGCGTTGTTCCGAATTTATCATGTATACTTTATTTGATAAAATACTGGCAATTTTTTTTAAAACAATTAAGTCAGAAACGTTTGCTGTCTCAAGACAAAAAGGGATCTCTTTAAAATTAATTTTTTTATTTTTTGAAAAAGTTTGAAGAGGATAAAAAACACCTTGTCTATTTTTTTTATTGATTATAGATATGTCACTACTACCAGAAGTATGCACAACTAGTTGATTAGTAAAGGGTATTTGTTCAGAAATTTCTTCAATTGCATCGTCAGACACACAAATAATGGTAATATCTGCGGGTTTTAAATCCAGAATTCGATGTGTTATTTTAGCCGACTCGATAGTGCCTTCTAAGGTGTAGGTTCTTCGGGCAAATACTTTTTGTATTTCAATTTCTTTAAATTGTAAAATGTTGCTAATTAAGTGAGTAGCAACATTGCCAGAACCAATAATATTTACTGTAATCATTGAGCTAAATTAGCATAAAAAAACGCGCTATACAATAGCGCGTTTTTATCTTTTTATAAAATAATACTATTTTATATAGCTTTTACAATTTCAATAAAATCATCAGCAATTAAAGCAGCACCACCAATTAAACCTCCGTCAACGTCGGGTTGCCCAAAAATTTCTTTGGCGTTTGATGCCTTAACACTTCCGCCGTATAAAATTGATACTTGTTGTGCTAAATCTTTACCGTAACTTTTTTCGATTACACCTCTAATATGAGCATGCATCTCTTGTGCTTGTGCTGGAGTAGCGGTTTCGCCAGTCCCAATTGCCCAAACCGGTTCGTAAGCAATTACAATATTTTTCCAGTTTTGTTTTTCTAAATGAAATAAACCGTCACGTAATTGGTACTCAACAACATTAAAATGATTGTTTTTAGTACGATCACTTAATTGTTCGCCAATACAGTAAATTACTGTCATGTTATGTTTTATAGCTGTATCTACTTTTGCTACTAGATTTCCGTCTGTTTCACCAAAATATTGACGACGCTCAGAATGCCCTAAAATTACTGTATTCACACCAATTGAGGTAAGCATATTTGCCGATATTTCTCCCGTATAAGCTCCAGCTTCAGCCTGATGCATGTTTTGAGCTGCGATTTTTACAGTTGTATTTTGTGATAATGTAACGGCCTGTGCTAAATTTACAAAAGTAGGAGCAAGGACAACTTCGGTATCAGTGTTTGGTAATTTTTCAATAATTTCGGATAATAATTTTGCTGTTTCAGGAGCATTTTTGTGCATTTTCCAGTTACCAGCTACTATTTTTTTAGCCATTATTTTAAGTTTTTTATTGTAGTTAATAGCTTGCTATCATCGGCGGTGATAGCTCTAAATATTACGATTTCACCTTTTTTATTCAACAAAATATAACGCGGAATCCAATCTAAAGTAATTGCTTTTCCAAAATCACTTTTCATGCCACCACTTGCGTAAATATGTTCTCCTTTAATTTCGTATTTATCAATTGCAGATTTCCATTTTTCAGTATTTTTATCCATATCAATAAATAAAAATACTAGGTTAGGATATTGCTCTTGTAATTCTTTCACTTTTGGCAATCCTTTAATACAATCTGGACACCACGACGCCCAAACATCAATTAAAACATTTTTGCCTTTGTACTTTTTCAAAATTTCTTTAAAACTTTTAGATTGTCCATCTAAAAGTTCCATTTTGTACGACAAAGCTTTGTCGTCAAATTTTTTTTGAGCAAACGTAACCGTACTGATTAGTAAAAAGCTCAAAAGTAATATTGTTTTTTTCATTTTATTCGAGTTTAATTTTAGGATCTAAGTATGCGTATAAAATATCAACAATAATATTTATAACTATAAAAGTTGTAGCAATAATAATTACAGCTCCCATAATTACGGGTAAGTCCAATGTGTTTAATGCATCAACAATTTCCTTGCCAAGTCCGTTCCAACCAAAAATAAATTCAACAAAAACAGCGCCGGCAAGCATTGATGCAAACCATCCGGATAAAGCTGTAATTACTGGATTCATAGCATTTTTTAAAGCATGCTTGTAAATGATTTTATTTTTAGAGAGCCCTTTTGCCTTTGCTGTTCGAATGTAATCAAAAGATAAAACCTCTAGTAGCGAGTTTCGCATAAGTTGGATAACAACGCCTAAGGGTCTGATCCCTAAAACAAAGGCTGGTAAAATTAAATTTTCCCAAACGACATGTTTGCCGTTACCCAAATCATCAATTTCAATTAAACTCCCTGTCATGTTTAAGTGAGTATAATTATGCCAAACGTATCCAAACAAAAAAGCAAACAAAATAGCACTAAAAAATGAGGGAATACTCATACCTAAAGTACTAAAAACGGCAATTAACCTGTCGATTATTGTGTTTTGATGTAATGCTGAAACAACACCTAAAAATACACCAACAATTATAGCAATTAAAATAGCAAAGCAAGCTAAAATTACTGTATTAGGTAAGGTATTGGCAATAATTGTAGAGACTTTTTTTCCGTTCTTTTGAAAGCTTTCTCTTAAATAAGGAAGTTTTATAGCTACAGTATTTTTGCCAATTGATAATTTTGATAAAACGGAATATTTTTCTGGATTTAAATACGAATAATCTATTGTAGCGTTGCTGTGTATTGAAATAGGAGATAAATCGTTTAAGTAATATAAATATTGGGTACTTATGGGTTTATCAAAACCAAATTTTTTTTTAATAATAGCTAATTGTTCCGAATTCTCGTTTTGATCCAGCATCATACGAGCTGGATCTCCAGGTAATACATTAAATAGAAAAAAAATGACCGTGACTACTCCAAACAAAGTAAAGAGCGCATAGATTATTTTTTTGTAAATATATTTTATCAAGAAAGTGAAATTAAAGTTTAACTTTTTCTAAATCATTAAAATGTTTTTTGTTTACAATTACACCTTTGTTTAAGACTACAATACTTGGATTGGCTCTTTCGATTGTTTTTAAAGTAGTTCCGTCACAAAAATAAAAATCGTAAGTAAGTTTAAGTTCTGTTTTTATTTTTTGAATCGTTGTGTCATTAGATGCTGTCATGGCATAAACGTTATAACCTTTTGCTTTAGCTTGTTTTGTGAAATCATTTAAAGCAACAAGTGCTTCTTGATCTGATTTTGTTAAATCATAAGCAATGTACATTACAACTTTCTCCTCGGCTAATACCTTTTGTGTTAAATCTTCTCCATCTTTCTCGATCGTGAAATCGTGGATTGGAGCTTCGTATCCTTTTTTAATCAATTTTGATTCGCTTGAT
>CANRKI010000044.1 GCA_947631175.1 uncultured Flavobacterium sp. | reverse complement strand
CATATTTTACTTTTCTTGCCATAAAAAATGCCCCCAAAAGTGTCTAACTTTTTGGGGGCAGTGTATTTAGACCGCTTTTTACTTATATGTAAATTATACGTGTAAAGCTCTGTTTTCAGTAGCAGCTAAAGCAGCTTCTTTCATTGCTTCAGCAAATGTTGGGTGAGCGTGAGACATACGAGAAATATCTTCTGCAGATGCACGGTATTCCATAGCTACAACAGCCTCAGCGATTAAGTCTGCAGCACGAGCTCCCACAATATGGAATCCTAAGATTTCGTCTGTAGCTTTATCAGCTAAAATTTTAACAAAACCATCTAAGTCAGCAGATGCGCGAGCACGTCCTAATGCTTTGAATGGGAATTGTCCTACTTTATATTCTTTTCCTTCAGCTTTTAATTGCTCTTCTGTTTTACCAACAGCTGCAACTTCTGGCCATGTGTAAACTACACCAGGAATTAAGTTATAATCAATATGTGGTTTTTGACCTGCTAAATATTCAGCAACTAAAACACCTTCTTCTTCTGCTTTGTGTGCTAACATCGCTCCACGAACTACGTCACCAATTGCATAAATGTTAGAAGCTGTAGTTTGTAAATGATCGTTTACTTCTACTTGCCCTCTTTCAGTGATTTTTACTCCAGCTTTTTCGGCGTTTAATCCGTCAGTGTACGGACGACGACCAACAGCAACTAATGAGTAATCACCTTCAATAGCAACAACTTCTCCTTTAGCATTTAAAGCTTCTACTAAAACAGTATCTCCGTTACGTTCAACTTTTTGTACTTTATGAGATGTGTAGAATTTCATTCCTGCTTTTTTAAGCACTTTTGTTAACTCTTTAGAAACGGCACCGTCCATAGTTGGTAAAACGCGATCTGCATATTCAACAACAGAAACCTGAGCTCCTAAACGTAAGTAAACCTGTCCTAATTCTAAACCGATAACACCACCACCAATAATGATTAAGTGTTTTGGTACTTCTTTAAGTTTTAATGCTTCTGTAGAAGTGATCACTCTTTCTTTATCAATTGTAATAAAAGGTAAAGATGATGGTTTAGAACCTGTAGCGATGATTGTGTTTTTAGCAGAAATTTGCTCAACAGAACCGTCGTTTTTAGTTACATTAATTGTAGTTGCGTTTTCAAAAGATCCAACACCTTCAAAAACTGTGATGTTGTTTTTATCCATTAAAAATTTAACTCCACCGCAAGTTTGGTCTACTACAGCTTGCTTGCGTGCAATCATTTTCTCTAAATCAACTTTTACATCACCCGCTAATTCAATACCGTGGTCAGCAAAATGTTTAATCTCTTCAACATGGTGCGAAGAAGCTAATAAAGCTTTTGATGGAATACATCCAACATTTAAACATGTACCTCCTAATGTTGAGTATTTCTCAATAATAGCAGTTTTCATTCCTAACTGTGCGCAACGGATTGCTGCTACGTATCCTCCAGGACCTGATCCAATAACAACTACGTCAAATGAACTCATAGTATTTTATTTTTGTGTATGATTTTAATTTATGAAGTACAAAAATAACAATTTGTTTTACCAATTAAGCTATAAAAAAAATTTATTTTATATCAAAAACGGAACTTTGTTTTACCTCGGCAATTACAAAATTAGAATGTGTACTTCCAATGTGTTTTAATCCGGTAAGCTTATTGGCGATAAAATCTCTATATTCTTCCATATCTTTTAAACAAACCTTTAATACATAATCATACTCACCACTAATATGATAGCAAGATAACACTTCGGGTAAAAGTTTCACCTCGGCCTCAAACTCCTTTATGGCATTTTTATGATGGTGTACCAATCGCACTTGACAGATTACAATAAAATCTCGTTCAATTTTTTTAGGATTTAGCAAAGCAACATATTTACTGATCACTTCCGCTTTTTCAAGTTTTTTAATGCGCTCATAAACAGCGGTTGGAGATAAATTTAGCAAAATACTCAATTGCTTGGTTGTCTGTCTTGAATCGTTTTGCAAGTAAACAAGTAGTTTTTTATCAATTGCATCCATCATTAGATTAGTTATTTTGATTATAAAGTATGTTGATTGATTTAAAAATAAAGATTTTTTATCTATCATTTGAAATAAAAATAGATTATTTATCTAAAAAAAAAGAATTGAATTTGATTTCATTCCATAAAACAGAATATTTGTAACACCAAAAAATATCAAACTTTTATGAAAAAAGAGAATCATAATCCAGCTAACGCGATACAAGATATTCAATTTTTTGGAGAATTTGGTGGAGTTAATCCTTCAATCTCTGATAGTTCTACTTATACTTTTTTAACTGCAAAAGCAATGTCGGATACTTTTGAGGGTAAAACCGATGGTTGTTATTTATACTCGCGCCACTCGTCGCCAAGTAATATGTATTTAGCCGATGCATTAGCACGCATGGAAAATACAGAAGCTGCGCACGTAACCGCATCAGGTATGGCAGCAATTACTGCAGTTATCATGCAACTTTGTGGAAATAACGAACACGTAGTTTCGAGTAGAACAATATATGGAGGTACTTATGCTTTTTTAAAAAACATGGCGCCAAAGTTTGGTATTCAAACTTCGTTTGTTGATATAACAAAATTAGATAAAGTTGAAGCGGCTATTACGCCAAACACAAAAATTATTTATTGCGAAACAGTTTCTAATCCACTTTTAGAAGTTGCAGATTTAAAAGCTTTAAGTGCTTTATGTAAAAAACACAACTTAAAATTAGTAGTTGATAATACCTTTACACCATTATTAATTACACCAACAAAATTTGGAGCTGATGTGGTTATTCACAGTTTAACAAAATACATTAACGGTAGTTCTGATACAGTTGGTGGTGTTATTTGTGGAACTTTATATTTTATAAATGCTTTAAAAGATGTTAATGATGGAGCTTGTATGTTGTTAGGAGCAACAATGGATAGCTTTAGATCGGCATCTATTTTAAAGAATTTACGCACATTACCAATCCGAATGAAACAACATAGTTACAATGCGAACTATTTAGCAAATGCGTTTTTAAAGCAAGATATTAAAGTGGTTTATCCAGGATTAGAGAATCATCCTTCTCATTCGGTTTTCAAGAGTCTATTAAATGATGAATTTGGAAACGGCGGAATGTTAACTATCGATGTGGACACTTTAGAAAATGCAAATGAAATTATGCAACAAATGCAAGACGAAAATGTTGGATACTTAGCTGTAAGTTTAGGTTTCTATAAAACATTATTTTCGGCTCCTGGAAGTTCAACTTCTTCAGAAATTCCTCAAGACGAACAAAAAGAAATGGGATTATCTAACGGATTAATTCGTTTCTCTATTGGTCTTGACCACGATATTAAGCGTACCAACCAAAAGATTATAGAATGTATTGAAAAATCATTCGCGAACGCTTAACAAACATTTCCCCTTATTTGTTTTAAGCCTGCTTTTTCAAGCAGGCTTTTTTTATAGGTATATATTTATTGCAACATAATTTATATTACTTTGGGTTACACCAAAGGAAATGACATTTTCTTGTTGATTTTTTTGTTGCAAAACATGCTCAAGTAATTCAATACCTTTACGAAGTCTATGATCGGGTTGATTATAAATTTCTTCGATCGACAATCCGTTGTAAAAATATTTTATGGTAATGTAATCGTCATTTTCATCATAAATATCAAGTGTTACGTTAATATCAGAATCATTTTCGGTGAATGAAAAATTCAGAATAGTTTCTAAAATTGGATGCAAGGAAAAAGTTGGAATATAAACGTCTGAAAAATCAATTTCGTTAACATTCACTACCTCAAATTCTATATCAAAATCAAATCTTCCAGCTTCAAGCTTTACATAAGTATTTAAAAATTGTATTTCATTCTCTAAACTAATCTCGGTTTTATTTGCATTTTTTAAAGCTTGCCTAAAAAAACTTGATATTTTATTGGTTTGATTTATAGCAGGTTTGGTTTGCTCCGATCCTATTTGATAATGTAAATAATTTAAAGTATTAAATATAAAATGTGAATTTAACGCATTTAAAAACATTTTCATTTCTGAAGAAATATCGTCTTTAGATTGGTTTAATACTACAAATTGTTTTAAACTACTTGTATCAAAATGTAAGGCTTTAGTATCTTGAATATCAGCAAGATTAAAATCTTCCTCAATACCCACTTTTAAATACTTTTTACATCCCAAATAAATACCATAAACTAATCCTGTTAGTAAAATAAAAATCCCTAAAAACAGATAAATAGTAGTGTTTGTAGACTCAACTTTAATTTGTATTAATTTAACAAGCTTTGTTTCTTGTGTAACTTTATCATAAAATTCGACCTCAATGTCGTAAAAATCATCTTTAAAATTTAAAATTTGAATAAATGTTTCTTTTTGATAATTACTCCACTTTGATTGTGAATTGGTTCGAAACCTAAAAAGTAAACTTTCAGTATCGAATTGAGTTACAGGAAAAAACTGAATAGTTAATGGCGCACTTTCGCGAGATACAGTAACTTTATTTGGTAAAGATTTTAACCAGTTTGCCGAGTAAAATGGCTTTGAAACGTTTTCTGAAAAAATAGATTTTATCTCGACACCTTGAATCTTATTGTTATAATTTAAAAATTCGGGAATATCAAATTTATAATATCCTTCGTTCCCTCCTACATATAAATAATCGGCTATGATATTAACCGTTAATAAAGTAGATAATTGCAAACCAAACTCTTTATTTAAAACCAAATGCTTGTTGGTTACTGGATTTAAAAATTCGACCCCTATTTCGGTTCCAAAAACAATAAAATCTTTATAATAAGTAACGTAAAAAACATTTTTACCGATTAATTTATCTATTTCATAATGATTTATTACCTTATAATTATTTTTAGGATTTACCTCGAAAAGGCCGTTAAATTCGGTTAAAATCAAAATATTATTATCAATAGCCTGTGTGATAAGCTTTATGCGTTTATGCAAAAACTCTTTAGAGTGATGTATTGATTTTACTTTATCTTGATTGATTTCGAACAAACCATTATAGGCAGTCGATAGCACAATTTTTTCATCAAAAACAAGAGCTTGTTTAATATTTGTAGGCAACCTATTTGGATTGTCTTTATATAAATTCCCTATAAACTCTTCTTGATTATTTGTTAAATAATAAGGCTCAAAATTAAAAGGTTCATCATTATAAACAACAAGTGGCTTATCGCTTGCATTTACATATTGTACTTGTGTTAAGGTTTCGTCTAAAACAAAAACACCAAGATTTGTGCTTAAATAAATTTGATCTGGAGTGGTTAAAACCTTATAAAATTGAAGATTATCTTGTTCTTTCAACTTTGCTTTCGCTAAAATCTGATCGGCAGTAAGTTGGGCAATTATTTTATCAGAAATTGATTTTTTTAAAATTTCTTGATTCGTAATTATCAAAACTTCATTTTTAAAAGGCTGTATATCAACTACATTTTTTTTATCTAAAATAAAAGTCTTTTTTAGTGAACCAAATTCATAAATATAAAAACCATCTCTATTTGTACCAATAAAAGCACGTTTTTCTTTATGGTTAATTTCGACCGAATTAAATGAATTGGTATAAAGATCCGAGTTTTTATATTGTTTAAAGGTGTTGTCTTTGTTAATAATAAAAATACCACCGCAATTATAATCACAATGACTTATTGCTATTAAACTATCATTACTCGAGGTAAAATCAACAACATTAGGAATTAGTATTTCATGAAAGGCCGCCTCGTTGTTTATGTAATCCTTTATTGTAAAAACCAATATTTTAGTTTTCATGGCCAAGTACACCCTATTGTTCCAAATAAAAATACTATCAGCAAAATTATGATTTCTAATTTTTACTACACGAGCAACTCTGCTTTCGTTAACTACTTTAAAAGCGCCATCTGTTTTCGAAATAAAAAACACATTATTGTTTATCTCGGTAA
This sequence comes from uncultured Flavobacterium sp., assembly GCA_947631175.1. Taxonomy (GTDB): domain Bacteria; phylum Bacteroidota; class Bacteroidia; order Flavobacteriales; family Flavobacteriaceae; genus Flavobacterium. The sequence continues at coordinate 12,526 of CANRKI010000044.1, read as the reverse complement.
AATCAACAATATCAAACTCCGACGACTTTTTAAAGTTATCGTTTGCGGGATTAAAAAATGTATTTTGGCTGCTGTTATAAATAGACAAACCTTCTTGTGTACCAATATAAATAAAGTTGCCCTTATCGTAAATTTTATTACAAAATTGCGAAACAAGCCCTTCTTTAACCGTGAAGTTTGTTAAGATATTTCCGTCATATTTATACAATCCGTTTCCATAAGTTGCAAACCACAAATTTCCATCTGAATCTTGATGAATATCTTTACAATTTAAAACTACCGATTTTCCCTGATATAAAAACGGAAACAAGACTCCGTTTTTGTATATATAAGTATCACTTGCTGTGGCTACCCAAGTATTGTTATAACTATCTATAAATATTTCGTTAATGGTATTACTGGCTAAACCTTGCTGTACGGTAACCTTTTTTTTAGAAAGAACTTGACCTGTTGCAACGGTAATAAAAAATAAAAAAACAAAATATAATAAATGTTTATAAAAACGCATTGGCAAATTCTTTTTTACTACGAATAGATAACGGTATTTCTGTTCCATCAATCATATAAATAACACCTTCGGTCCTATCATACGATTTAACGTAGTTAATATTAACCAAATAGCTTCGATGACACTTATGAAATACTTTAGGATCTAAAATATCCTGAAACATTTTTAGTGATTTTGAGCAAACAGTAGCTTTATTTGTATTTAATGAATAGATTTCGCTATATGCACCATCAGCTTTAATATAAGTAATAGCATTAGCGCTAAAAACCTCAAAACCATTTTGATTTGGAACAACCACGCGTTGGTTAGCACCTGCGCCACCACTTAAATGCTCGATAAAAATAGACAGTTTATCAATTTTAGATATATTGTAGTTTATTTTTTTGTACCGATTTACAACCTCTAAAATTTGTTCTTCTGTAATTGGTTTTAAAATATAATGCAAAGCCGAAGCCTCAAAAGCTTTTATAGCATATTCCTCGTGAGCTGTAACAAAAACAATCTCACAATCCACAAAATTTTTAGTTTTTTCAACAACCTCAAAACCATTTTTATTTTGAATACTAATATCCAAAAAAACCAAATCCGGTTTGTGTGTATTGATACTATAAACAGCCTCGTCCACAGTTGCACAAGAAGCCTGTATTATGATTTCATCCGAAAACAATTTGGTGCAAATGCTCTCAATATGCTTTCTAACATGATGTTCATCATCAACAATTATTACCTTTATCATATTCCCTTATCTTATTGACAAAATTACTCCTTTTGTAAGTATCTATCTACTTAAATATGCTAAAAAGATACAAAAAAATATAACACATTGTATATCTTTCTTTTTCTAATTAATTTTGTATCTCAAATTTTTTAGAATAATGACTTTTAAAGAAACTCAAGATTTTTTAAACGAAAAAGTTCTTCAATATAACAATCAAGACTTTATAGATACTGATCCTGTTCAAATTCCACATTTATACACTAGCAAAGAAGATATTGAAATTTCTGCATTTTTAGCCGCAACCATCGCTTGGGGAAACAGAAAAATGATTATTAAAAACGCAAAAAAAATGATGGATTTGATGGGAAATTCTCCCTACGATTTTGTGTTAAATCATAACGACAGTCATTTAGAAAAGCTTGATAGTTTTGTACACCGAACTTTTAACGGACAAGACTTTAATTGTTTTATAAAAAATCTAAAACATATTTACACGCAACATCATGGCATGGAACATTTGTTTGCCAAGCATATTGCCGAAAATCGAACAGCGCCAGCGATTTCAAACTTTAAAAAAGTTTTTTTTGAAGCTGATAATTTAACGCGTACGCACAAACACATTTCCGACCCCGAAAAAGGTTCGGCTGCCAAACGCATCAATATGTTTTTGCGTTGGATGGTTCGACAAGATCAAAAAGGGGTTGATTTAGGCATTTGGAAATCCATTCCAACAGCGGCACTTTCATGCCCACTCGATGTTCATTCGGGTAATGTTGCTCGAAAGTTAAATTTATTAACCCGAAAACAAAACGACGGAAAAGCTTTACTCGAATTAGATAATAATTTACGAAAAATGGATCCAATAGATCCTGTAAAATACGATTTTGCTTTGTTTGGACTTGGCGTTTTCGAGGGTTTTTAAAATCCTAACATTATTTTACACGGAAAAACACTATCTTTGCAAAAAATTAATTTATGAAAACATTCGAGCAATTTAACTTACCAAAATCTTTACAAAAAGCCATTGACGAAATAGGTTTAGTAACACCTACTCCTATTCAGGAAAAAGCATTTCCTGTAATCATGTCTGGGCGTGATGTAATGGGAATTGCTCAAACAGGTACAGGTAAAACCTTTGCTTACTTATTACCTATTTTAAAACAATGGACTTTTGCCAACGTGCATACTCCTCGTGTTTTAATTTTAGTTCCTACGCGTGAACTTGTGGTGCAGGTTGTTGAAGAGATTGAAAAACTAACAGCTTACATGAATGTTCGTACATTAGGAATTTTTGGTGGAGTAAATATCAACTCACAAAAAACATCAGTTTACGAAGGTGTCGACATTTTAGTTGGAACACCTGGACGTGTAATGGATTTAGCGTTAGACAATGTTATTCGATTTGATTTATTACAAAAATTAGTAATTGATGAGTTTGATGAAATCTTAAACCTTGGATTCCGTTTTCAAATCACTTCTATCCTTTCAATGATGAAAGAAAAACGTCAAAACATTCTGTTCTCGGCAACGATGACAGATGAAGTTGATGAAATTTTAGAAGATTATTTTAATTTCCCAGAAGAGATTACCCTTGCAAAATCTGGAACTCCGTTAGAAAAAATTGAACAAATAGGATATGCTGTTCCTAACTTTTTAACTAAAGTTAATTTATTAAAAGATATGCTTTTTAATGACGAAAATATGTCGCGCATATTAATTTTCGTTAACAACAAAAAAGTTGCAGATATTTTAGAAAATAAATTAAGTGAAGATTTTAATGACCAATTTGGAATCATTCACTCAAACAAATCACAAAACTATCGTTTAAACACGATGGCGGCTTTTCAGCGTGGTGAACTTAGAGGAATTGTAACTACTGACGTTATGGCGCGTGGTTTGGATTTTGATAGTGTTACACACGTTATCAACATGCAAATTCCAGAAGTTCCAGAACAATATATTCACCGTATCGGTCGAACAGGACGTGCGGATAAAGACGGTATTGCTATCTCTTTCATTTCACCAAAAGAAGAAGAAATTCAATTAGAAATTGAAGATTTAATGGAAATTGAATTGAATATGTTAGAAGTTCCGTCTCATATCGAAATTGCCGAAAGTAGATTGGATTTTGAGAAAGAAAAAGTTAAGGTGAAATTTTTACTGAAAAAACCAAAACTTGAAGGTGGTTCTGCTTTTCATGATAAAAAAGACAAAAACAAAAAAGTGAATTTAGGTGGACCAGGAAAAAGAACTCCTAGAAAATCTGAACCAAGAAATAGAGCAGTTGAAAGAAAACGTGCTCAAAAAAGAAAAAAATAGTTTATCTTTTTAATTGCTAAAACATTATTATATTTGATAAACTTTATATAAAATGCAATTTAAAAACCCAGAAGTATTATACTTTTTATTCGCTTTAGTATTACCAATTTTGGTACATTTATTTCAATTAAAAAGATTTAAAGTTCAGGAATTTACCAACGTTGCGTTTTTAAAAGAAATTAGTCTGCAAACTCGTAAAAGTTCACAACTTAAAAAGTGGCTTTTATTAGTCTGCAGACTTTTTTTATTAGCTACAGTAATTTTTGCTTTTGCAGCGCCTTACTTTCCTGCAAAACAACAAAACTTAGCCAATAACGAATTAGTCATTGCGCTAGATAATTCTTTTTCGATGCAAGCTAAAGGGGAAAACGGACCACTTTTAGCACATGCAATTCAGGAAATATTAGAGAATTTCCCTAAAAATAAAACCTTTTCAGTCCTAACCAACGATCAAGCATTTTGGGATATTGATATAGAAACAGCTCAAACCGATTTGCAAAACATCTCGTATACAACCGAGGCTTTTCAACTAAAAAATATTCAGAATAAAATAAACAATAAGTTTCAAAAAAACGCTTACGATTTAGTGATTATCTCAGACGGACAGTGGGATAAAAAAGACAGTGTAAGCACAAATGCTTCGCAACAATTTTTGTATAAAAAAACACTAGTTAGTAAACAAAATGTTGCCATTGAAAATGTTTCTTTAAACAGTGAAAAAGATAATTTCAACGAATTGCTTATTCAACTTAATGGATACGGAATTAAAGATAGCACCGCGGTTATTTTAAGTGTTTTAGAAAATGATAAAGTTTATAGCAAATCAAAAATTTTCATCAAAAGTCAAGAAAAACAAATCGCTGTTAATTTACCAAAGCAAAATTTTAATGGAAAAGTATTAATTGATGATCCACATTTAATCTATGACAACGAGTTTTATTTTAACATAACGGCTCAAAATCAAACAAAAGTTGGAATTATTGGTAAAAAAAACACTGATATCGAAAAAATATTCCCGAAAAAAAACACTGATATTCAATATTTAAATTCGACACAAGAACTTAGCGATTATCAAACCATAATAGTAAGTGAAGTACAAAATGATTTAGAAAATTTAGGTACTAAATTAAAAAAAGCGTTTGATCACGGCACACAAGTAATTTATATTCCAAATAGTTCGCTTAGCGTGAATGACCATAATAGTTTTTTTAAACATTTTGGAAATTTAAAATATGCTCGCATAAACGAAAGTAAAAATAGTATTACAAACATACACCATACGCATCCAGTTTATAAAAACGTTTTTGCGAAACAACCCGAAAACTTTGAATACCCAACAACTACAAAAAATTACATCATAAACGGGAATTTATCACCTATTTTATCTTATTCGAATCAAGAAGCTTTTGCGGGAAATATAACAAACGGAATTGCTAATCTGTATGTATTTGCAAGTAGTTTAAATAATTTGGACACTAATATTTTACAAGCGCCAATTATTGTTCCTACGCTTTATAACATGGTAATTTCAAACCAGCATAACCAAATGCAAAACTTTTATTTGGCATCAAACGATTTTATGTTGGTGCCAGCTATAACCAATAATTCGGAACCGCTTACTTTACAAAACAATCAAGTTACGGGCATTCCGTTGCAACAACCTATTGGTAATAAAACAAAAGTTTTTTTCACAGAATTTCCTACTCAGGCCGGAAATTATAATATCCAACAAAACAACAAAACACAAGCAACAGCAAGTTTAAATTATATGCGAACAGAAAGCGATTTATCTTTGTCTGATGCTGATTTATTTAATAATTTTGTAAACGTAAAATCTATCGACGAGGTTTTAACTCAAATTGATTCGAACCGATTAGGCCGAGAACTTTGGAGTTATTTTTTACTAACAACACTACTATTTTTAATACTTGAACTACTAATCCAGAAATTCGTAAAATGAACGTAATTTTAAAAAATGCTACAGTTTTAGATAGCACATCTCCTTTTAACGAGCAAATAGTTGATATAAAAATTGAAAACGGAATTATTACAGAAATTGCATCAAATATTTTAGATGATGTAAATTTTAAAACAGTAACAAAACCAAATTTATTTGTATCACAAGGTTGGTTTGATAGCTCGGTAAGTTTTGGAGAACCAGGTTTTGAGGATCGTGAAACAATTTTAAATGGTTTAAATACAGCTGCTAAATCAGGATTTACAGCCGTTGCTTTACAACCTAACTCGACTCCGGTTATCGACAACCAATCGCAAGTTTACTTTGTAAAATCTAAAGCAGCAAACCAAGCTACAGATTTATATCCAATTGGAGCTTTTACAAAAAATTCGGAAGGAAATGATTTGGCTGAAATGTTTGATATGAAAAATGCTGGAGCAGTAGCTTTTGGTGATTATCAAAAATCCATTTCAAATGCTAATCTTCTAAAAATTGGTTTACAATATGTTCAGGATTTTGACGGATTAATCATTGCTTTTGCACAAGATAAAACTATAAAAGGAAACGGTGTGGTTCACGAAGGTATCGTTTCAACAACATTAGGTTTGAAGGGAATTCCTGCTTTAGCAGAAGAAATTGAAATTGCTAAAAATTTATTTTTACTAGAATACACAGGCGGAAAACTACACATTCCAACTATATCAAGTGCTAAATCAGTTTCGTTAATAAAAGAAGCAAAACAAAAAGGATTGCAAGTAACTTGTAGCGTAGCGGTACACAACTTAGTTTTAACAGACGAAATTTTAACAGAATTTGATACTCGTACCAAAGTTTTACCTCCAGTTCGCGACGAAAAACACCGTCAAGCTTTAATTAATGGTGTTCTAGACCACACGATTGATATGATTACCTCGGATCATAACCCACTTGATATCGAACATAAAAAAATGGAATACGATAAAGCGTCCTTTGGAACAATTGGTTTGGAGTCTGCTTTTGCAGCTTTACAAACTGTTTTACCAACCGAAGTTATTATACAAAAACTAACCGCAGGAAAAACAACTTTTAAAGTTACTACAAACAGCATAAATATAAACGAAAAAGCAACTTTAACTTTATTCACAAATAACGGAGAAGCTACGTTTACAAAACAAAATATTTTATCAAAATCTAAAAACTCAATATTCTTAAACCATAAAACAAAAGGAAAAGTTTACGGAATATACAACAACAATAAATTAATTTTAAATGAATAATCATACTATAACTAAAGATGGTAAATTAGCATCTATAATAACACATTTAGCCTTTTTTATAGGAATTATAATTGCTTGGTTTATAAACAATGATGTCAAAGATCCTTTTGCAAAATTTTATATAAGACAAACAACAGGTATTTCATTTTTGTTTTTTGTAATAAGCGCTATTTTACCAATAATTCCAGAAATAATATTCCTACCGACAGTTATTGGATTTTATATATTCATATTTATTTTATGGATATATAGCTTTACAGGAGCAATATCTAATGAGTATAAATCAGTGCCAATAATAGGTAATTTAATTCAAAATTTCTTTAACAAATTATCATAAATGCTACAAACAAATTTATCTATTGACTATATTTTTAGGGAGCCTAAAGAAATTAAAACATCAAATCCATTAATTATTTTATTACATGGATACGGAAGTAACGAACAAGATTTATTTTCGTTTGAAGCAGAGTTACCAGATAACGCATACATCATATCTGTACAAGCTCCTTATTCATTACCTGGCGGATATGGTTTTGCATGGTACGCGATTAACTTTGATGCCGAAATGAATAAGTTTACAGACGATGATCAGGCCATGAAATCCAGAGATTTAATTTCTACCTTTATTGATGAGCTAATCCAAACCTATCCGATAGACGCAAATAACATAACACTTATCGGTTTCAGTCAAGGAGCGATTTTAAGTTACGCCATTGCAATGACCTATCCAGAAAAGTTAAAAAATGTGGTTGCTTTAAGCGGATATTTTCATCCAATGATTATGCCTGAGAATTTTAAGGAAAATCCAGAAATTAAAAAAGTAAACATTTTTTCCTCTCACGGCACTGTAGATCAGGTTATTCCGATTGAATGGGCACGACAAACACCACTTATTTTTAAAGCCTTACAAATGGATATTGAATACAAAGAATACCCTGTAGGCCATGGCGTAGCACCACAAAACTTTTATGACTTTCAAAAATGGCTTTTGTCCAAATAAAATACATACAAAAAAATATATTCAAATCTGCACTTGTGCGGATTTTTTTTTACCAATACCTCATTTTTATCATATATACAAAATAGCACCCAACAAAAACAAAAAAAACATCCTAAATTAATAAATAACGACCAATATATTAAATAATACACAAACAAAACAGGTCAAAACACCTGTCCGAAATGAATAATTAACAAAATACGATTTGTAGTTATAAATCTAAAAGTCTAGTATTGCAATAGCAAAAAATTAGTAAACAAACGTTCACAAATTAAAACTACAATAATGACTCAAGAATTTAAATTACAAGATTTAACATCAAATCCAGGTCCATTAGGCCTTTATGGTTTCGCTTTGACTACAATTTTATTAAATATACATAATGCCGGCTTTTACGGAATATCAGTAATGATCATGGCAATGGGTGTTTTTTATGGTGGTATTGCCCAGCTAATTGCCGGAATTATGGAATGGAAAAAAGGAAACCAATTTGGTGCAATTGCATTTACTTCATACGGTTCGTTTTGGCTAACACTTGTATTTATTTGGATTGCTCCAAACTTTGGATTACCAAAAGCAAATAATATTGAAATGGGATGTTACCTATTATTTTGGGGGATTTTTACATTAATGTTTTTCTTCCAAACTTTTAATGGTAAAAAAGTAGGAATCATCTTATTTGGATCACTAACTTTATTATTCTTTTTATTAGCAATTGGAAATTTCACACAAAACGAAACAATTTTAAAAATCGCTGGTTTTGAAGGGATTTTATGTGGATTAGTCGCTTTTTATGAAGCTTCAGCTCTTATGATAAACGAAAAATACAAGAAGAATATTCTTCCTATGTAATACAATAAAAACGTTAGTTGTGCAACGCTAAGGTTTCCATTTTAAAAGCAAATTTGATTAAAAAACCATACAATTATTTTGTATGGTTTTTAATTCTAAAACCATTTTTAAACTAATTATCAATTAAAAAGGCGACACTTAATTTAAGTGTCGCCTTTTTAATTATAAATCCAAACAATAATTATACTCGAATGGTAAAATGTTCCTTTTGCTGTTCGGCTCTAAAAAAAACAAATCCCCATTGAAAAGTATCAATCGTAACACGAACTTCGGGTTTGTTTTTAATAATTTCCCAAGCCTCGTTCATGGGTTCAGACCAATGAATATCATCAAAAATCCAAACTGTATCGTTGTGAATTGTTGGCAAAAGGGCTTCAAAATAATCTAAAGTTGCTTGTTTTTGATGATTGCCGTCAAAATAAATCAAATCAAATTTTTGGTTTTGTACCTCTGTAAAACTTTGAGTAAACTCTCCTACTTTGACTTGCACATTGTTTAAATCAAAATGTTTTAAATTTTCGGAAGCCGTTGCTGCCGTTTGCGGACAACCTTCGAGCGAAATAACCTTGCCTTTTAAATTACCTAAAGCCAAAGCTGATGTTCCTAAACCTAAAGAAGTACCAATTTCCAAAACATTTTGTGGTTTAAAATACGAAACGATTCGAGTTAAAAGTTCTGCACGATTTACTGTAATCCCAGCCGTTTTAGCAATTTTACTTACTTGTCGTTCGTTCGATTTAAAAACTCGAGAACCAGCACCAAAATCGGTTACAGAAATGGTATTTTTGTTAGCCAACAACCTGTTACGGTATTTTTTTAAGATATCGTATTCAGGCTTAGCAGATTTATCATAAAAACATTTAGTCACCAAATCAAACACAAAAGGAGAATGCACTCCGTGTTGATTGGTCGATTTTTTTAAAAACTTAAAATATCCTTTTACAAATGTTTTCATTATTCTTCCATTTTTGCCGAAAGCTCAAACCAACGTTCTTCTTTCGATTCTAATCCTTCAATAATTTTTTGAAGTTCAATCGATTTAGACTCAATATCTTTATCAGCAACCAATCCGTCCGAAAATTGTTGCTCTATTTTAGCTTTCTTTTCTTCAAAATCTTTAATTTCTCGTTCTAATTTCGAAAATTCCTTTTGTTCATTAAAAGTTAAACCCGCTTTAACTGTTTTTTCCTTCCAGCTATTTTTCTCTTTAGGAGCATCGTCTTTAACAGGTTCAATTGAATCTTCGTAAATCCTAAAATCCGAATAGTTCCCTGGAAAATCTTCCACTTCACCTTCTCCTCTAAAAACAAAAAGATGATCTACAATTTTATCCATGAAATAACGGTCGTGCGAAACCACCAATAAACAACCTGGATAATCTAGCAAAAAGTTTTCTAACACGTTAAGTGTTACAATATCTAAATCGTTTGTTGGCTCATCCAAAATTAAAAAATTAGGATTCTGAATTAAAACTGTACACAAATACAAACGTTTTAACTCACCACCACTTAGTTTTTCAACATAATCGTGTTGCTTTTTACGGTCGAACAAAAAGCGTTCTAGCAATTGCCCAGCCGAAAGTAACCGACCTTTAGAAAGCGGAATATATTCACCAAACTCCTTAATGATATCAATTACTTTTTGGTTTGGTTTTGGGTTAATACCCGATTGTGTGTAATACCCAATTTTAATAGTTTCACCAACAACAACTTTACCAGAATCGGGCTGAATGGTTTGTGTTATAATGTTTAAAAACGTTGATTTTCCGGTTCCGTTTTTACCAATAATCCCAATGCGTTCGCCTTTGTTAAAGTTGTAATTAAAACCTTTTAAAATAACTTTATCCTGAAAGGTTTTGTGTAAATTATGTAATTCAACTATTTTGCTTCCCATACGCTCCATATTAATTTCGAGCTCAACTTGATGTTCGTGGCGGCGTTGGTGTGCTTTTTCTTTAATTACATAAAAATCGTCTTGGCGTGATTTAGATTTTGTGGTACGAGCCTTGGGTTGGCGACGCATCCAGTCTAACTCCTTTACATAAAGGTTTTTTGCTTTATCTACCGATGCTTGTTCGGCCGCTAAACGCTCTTCTTTTTTATTTAAATAGTACGAATAATTACCTTTGTATTGGTAAATTTTACCGTTATCTAGCTCCACTATTTCGTTACAAACGCGCTCTAAAAAATAACGGTCGTGTGTTACCATAAAAAGCGTGATGTTCTCTTTAGCAAAATAATTCTCTAACCATTCAATCATTTCTAAATCCAAATGGTTGGTTGGCTCATCTAAAATTAATAAGTCCGGACGGTTAATTAAAATAATAGCTAAGGCTAAACGCTTTTTTTGTCCACCCGATAGGTTTTTAACTTTAAGTTTTAAGTCTTCGAGCTTTAATTTAAATAGAATTTGTTTGTATTGCGTTTCAAAATCCCAAGCATTTAAAAGTTCCATTTGCTCAAAAGCCTTTTGATAAGCTTCTTCATCTTCCGGATTTTCTAATGCTTTTTCGTAACGTTCAATTACTTTTAGTGTTTCGTTATCAGAGGCAAAAATACTTTCCTCTATCGTTAATTCACTTTGTAAATCGGGTTCTTGCGACAAAAAGGCTACTTTAATGTCCTTACGGGTAATCACTTGGCCTTTATCGGGCGAATCTTTTCCGGTAATAATATTAAGAATAGAGGTTTTACCACTTCCGTTTTTTGCAACAAAAGCAATTTTTTGATCTTTATTAATCCCAAACGATACGTCCTCAAACAAAACGCGTTCGCCATAGGCTTTGGCTATATTTTCGACTGATAGATAATTCACTTTACTATGTATTTTAGGCAAAAATACGCTATTTTTTTAACTTTTAGAAGCTTATACTTGAGGCTTTTTAAGCCATCCATGTTCCCGCTATTCGCTTTATCTTTTATAGGCCAAAATAGGCACTATAAAAGGATGCCGCTACTATCGGGGCTACAATTTAATCTTAGCGTAAAATGTTTTGCTTTGGCAGCGCGTGTTAGCGATTGAGGCTTTGTTGGAGCTCCTTAGCGAAATAAAATGCAGCTAAGAGCGACTGCCGAAAGTGCGACGCGGCCACTAAAAGTCGCGGAACACCATAAAAAAAGCGACACAAAATTGTGCCGCTTAAAATATATTTATGTTATAAATTATTTTTTTATTGCTTTTATGGTTTGTTTAGATCCGTTGTTTTTTTCTAACGTTACCATGTAAATTCCTGAACTAAGTTGTGACAATGGTAATATTGCACTTGGGTTATTGAATGTTTTTACAACCTTACCCGTTAAGTCTACTACGGTTGCTTTCACTATGTTTTCTGTGTTTGAAATGTGTAAGTCTGTTGTAAACGGATTTGGATAAAGTTTGATGTTTGTTTGTGTAAAGTCTTCTGAGGAAAGTGTTGCATCGTAAGCAGACACTTTAAATGAACCTTCATTGCTGTTATATCCCCATACGCGTACAAGAATTTCTTCTCCAGGTGTTCTTCCTGCTAAATTAATTAATGAAAAACTTCCATCAAAGCTATCATCAGCATCACATTCAATTAAAGTTAAGTTTGCACAAGTTCCCGCATATGCAGCCATACCTGTATCTGTCATATCAGAACTTCCGTTGTTATTTGTCTCTAGAGTTAAGGTTCCGCTTGCAGGAATAATTACTTTGTACCAAACATCCTTGCCATTTGTAGTAAAATTATAATTTTCGCAAGTTACCGTTGGATCATTTGTATTGCGAGTAGCTCCTGAATTTGTACCTACAACGGCATTATCGTTAAAAATTGCTCCGGGTGTTAAAGTAATTGCATTTACGCATTCGTCGTTCGCTGGCGGCGGCGGCGGCGGCGGCGGCGTTCCAATACCAATATTAAATGAAGAAAATGCATTTACGTTTGATGAATAGGTAT
>CANRKI010000043.1 GCA_947631175.1 uncultured Flavobacterium sp. | reverse complement strand
GCTGATGCACGCGCAAAAAGAGATGGTAAATTCTTAGAAAAAATCGGAACTTACAATCCTAACACTAACCCTGCAACTATCGACTTAAATGTTGATTCTGCTGTTAAATGGTTATTCAACGGTGCTCAACCAACTGACACTGCAAGAGCTATCCTTTCTTACAAAGGTGTGTTATTAAAACACCACTTAGAAACTGGAGTTCGTAAAGGTGCTATCTCTGCTGAAACTGCTGAAGCTAAATTTACTGCTTGGGTAGAAGAGAAAAACAACAAAATCGCTGCTAAATCTACAGGATTAGCTGATAATAAAGCTGCTGCTAAAGCTGCTGCATTAAAAGCTGAAAAAGAAGTAAGTGCTAAACGTGCTGCTGCTATCGCTGAAAAAGCTGCTGCTGCTACGGCTGCTGCAACTGAAGAAGCTCCTGCAACTGAAGCTGCTGAAGAAACTGAAGCATAATTTAACTTGCGATTATGCGTAAAAAAGATTGTTTTTATTTAGGTAAAATCGCGAAAAAATTTAGTTTCAAAGGTGAAGTGCTTGCGTATCTTGATACGGATGAACCTTACCTATACGAAAATTTGGAATCAGTCTTTGTTGAAAAAAACAAGGACTTGGTTCCTTTTTTTATCGAAAAATCTTCAATACATAAAAACGATTTTCTTCGTATTAAGTTTGAAGATATTGATTCTGAAGAAGATGCCGATCACGTGATGGGCTGTGCGATATATCTTCCTTTAACCATGTTACCTAAACTAGAAGGAGACAAATTTTACTACCACGAAATTGTAGGTTTCGATGCCATAGACGAACGTCTTGGAAACATTGGTAAAATGCAAGGCGTAAACGATCGCAATGCTCAACCAATATTCGAAATCATGAATGGTGATAAAGAAATTTTAGTCCCAATGGTCGACCATTTCATCGTTAAAGTAGATCGAGAAAATAAACAAATCATTTTGAACACGCCACCAGGCTTGGTCGATTTGTATTTGGAAGATTAAAAAGAGATTAAGGAAACTTAATCTCTTTTTTCAATTCACCTCATTACTAAAAATACAAATGTTTCAATTCAAACAATTCCAAATAAAACAAGAACGCACCGCCATGAAAGTTGGCACAGACGGCGTATTACTTGGCGCATGGGTTCCACTAATCAACAACCCATTTAACATCCTAGACATTGGTGCCGGAACCGGATTAATCTCCCTAATGCTAGCCCAACGCTCAACCGCAGAACAAATCGATGCCATCGAAATCGACGAAGATGCCTACGAAGAATGTGTCGAAAACTTTGAAGCCTCACCATGGGGCGACCGCGTATTCTGTTATCATGCCGATTTAGAAGAATACACCGACGAACTTTTCGAAGAGGAAGAAGAATACGACATCATCGTATCCAACCCGCCATTTTTTAGTGAAAACTATTCATCTGGCGACCAAAAACGCGACCAAGCCCGTTTTCAAGAAGCCCTACCATTCGACCTATTAATCGAATCCGCACAAGCACTTCTTTCACAAAACGGAATTTTTGCTGTAATCATTCCATACAAAGAAGAACAAAATTTCATACAATTAGCAGAATCTGTAGGTTTATTTCCGCTAAAAATAACACGTGTAAAAGGCAACCCAAACACCGAAATTAAACGCAGTTTACTAGCCTTTACACGCATCCAACAAACACCGCTCGAAACCGAATTAACCATCGAAATCGAGCGACACAACTACACAACAGAGTACGTAGAACTTACCAAAAACTTCTATCTAAACATGTAAATACCAAGCAGAATCTCCAGTGATTCTGCTTTTTTTATAGCGTTACCCTTACAAAAACTCCTATCGTCGTTTTCTAAGCGTCGGGCTTTACGCACTCGCAATTTTTCCATTCCATTCCAAAATGTGCTCAAACAAACGCTCCAATCCCTAACGCACTCCGCTATAACACATAATTTTATTTTTAAATTTCAATAAATTGTCTATTTTTATAACTCGTATAAAAATGAACAAACTAAACAAACAATATAAAATGAAAGCGGACTTATTTCAAGCACCAGACTACTATAACCTAGACGATTTACTTTCAGACGAACATAAATTAATACGAGACACCGCTCGCGCATGGGTAAAACGCGAAGTTTCTCCTGTGATCGAAGACTTTGCGCAACGTGCTGAATTTCCGCACCAACTTGTAAAAGGATTAGGCGAAATAGGTGGTTTTGGATGCTATATTCCTGAACAATATGGTGGCGCAGGCCTAGATCAAATTTCATACGGATTAATCATGCAAGAAATTGAACGTGGTGATTCAGGAATTCGTTCTACTTCATCAGTACAAACGTCATTAGTAATGTATCCTATATGGAAATACGGTAACGAAGAACAACGTAATAAATATTTACCAAAATTAGCAACTGGCGAATGGATTGGTAGTTTTGGCTTAACAGAACCTGATTATGGATCAAACCCTGGCGGAATGATTACTAATTTTAAAGATATGGGCGATCATTATCTTTTAAACGGTGCTAAAATGTGGATTTCGAACGCACCATTTTGTAACATTGCCGTAGTTTGGGCTAAAAACGAAGAAGGTCGTATTCATGGTTTAATTGTAGAACGTGGAATGGAAGGTTTCACAACGCCAGAAACACATAACAAATGGTCATTACGTGCATCAGCAACCGGAGAGTTAATTTTTGATAATGTAAAAGTTCCTAAAGAAAACTTATTACCAAATAAATCGGGCTTAGGAGCACCACTAGGTTGTTTAGATTCGGCTCGTTACGGAATTGCTTGGGGCGCTATTGGTGCCGCAATGGATTGTTACGACACCGCGTTACGTTACTGTAAAGAGCGTGAACAATTTGGTAAACCAATTGGAGCTTTTCAATTGCAACAAAAAAAATTAGCCGAAATGATTACCGAAATTACTAAAGCGCAACTTTTAACTTGGCGTTTGGGTGTTTTACGTAACGAAGGGCGTGCAACATCAGCACAAATCTCAATGGCAAAACGTAACAACGTTCATATGGCGATCAATATAGCTCGTGAAGCGCGTCAAATGTTAGGCGGAATGGGAATTACTGGTGAGTACTCAATTATGCGACACAGTATGAACCTAGAGTCTGTAATTACTTACGAAGGAACACACGACATTCATTTACTAATAACAGGTATGGATGTAACTGGTTTAAATGCATTTAAGTAAAAATATTTTTACAAAAGTATCATAAAATGATAAAAAGCTTCGTTTAAATAACGAAGCTTTTATATTTTTACACAAACAACTAAAATAAAAGTAATGAATCAAATTCAGATCATCAATCAGGCTATAGATCATTATAAAAAGGAATTATTACAACATTCACTTTATAAAAACATTAAAGACATATCGGATTTACATGCGTTTTTAGAAGGACATGTGTTTGCTGTATGGGATTTTATGTCATTATTAAAAGCTTTACAAATTAAATTAACTTGTGTTGAAACACCTTGGATCGCATCAGATCATCCAGAATTACGTTATTTAATAAACGAAATTGTTTTAGCAGAAGAGTCAGATTTGGCTTTAGATGGAACTCGATTAAGTCATTTTGAAATGTACATTGAGTCGATGAAAGCTTGTGGAGCAAATACTAAGGTGATTGAAGATTTTTTATTAGAAGTAAGAAAAACACAAAATATTTTCGTGTCTATTAAAACTTCTGATCTGCATCCAAACATCAAACGTTTTTTAGATTTTACTTTTAATGTAATTGAAAAAGGTAAAATACACGAAATTGCAGCGGCCTTTACTTTTGGACGTGAGGATTTAATCCCGAATATGTTTACTGAGATTTTAAAGGAATTTAGAGATAATTTCCCGACAACAGATTTATCAAAATTAATTTATTATTTTGAGCGTCACATCGAGTTAGATGCTGATGAGCATGGACCAATGGCATTTAAAATGGTTGAGGTTTTATGTGGAGATGATACACAAAAATGGAAAGAAGTTGAAGCTGTTTCGATCGAGGCATTGCAAATGCGAATTGGGTTATGGGATGCCATTGCCGAGTTTATTGACAGCCAAGCTTTAGCTTAATTATAAAAAAAAGTCGACTTTAAAGTCGACTTTTTTAGTTTAATTTTTCTCTAGCCAATTAATAACCATTTCAAAAACAATATCCCAACCAAAAACATCAATTTCATTATTTAGTTCATCTTTTCCTTTTGAAAAAAAGTTATGATCTAGACCAGGTAAATTTTTAATTTCGAAAATATTTGTATTTACCAATAAAGGTAGCATATCGTTATAAATACTATTATTATCTAGAGTTCCGTTTATAATTAGGCTTTTAGTTTTTATTCTATTTAAACTTTTATAGACAAATTCATTGTTATAGCTATGCCAATTTTTGGCTACTAAAGATTTTTGTTGATTTTCAGGTTCTAAATAAAAATCTCTGAATTTTAAATGTTTATCTATATTTTCTTCAATACTATTAGAAATATTTTTTGATGAATATTGTTTTAACCTTTCCTGAAGTATGTATTCAGTTGTGCGGTTAAACGGACTACCGCTCATAAATACATATTTATTTGCTATTTTATCTCTTTCACCAAATTTTGCTAAAACTTCATATCCTTCTGAATGTCCAACAATATATATTTTAGAAGGATCTACCCATTTTTCTTTTTTCAAATTATTAGCTACGTTTTGTAATTGAAAAACGCGGTACTCTAGATTGTCATTTTCCATAAACTCTATCGGAGTTTTTCCTTGTTTGTCTTTAAAACCTTCTGCATCAGCAAATGATCCTTCTAAAGGGATTCCTTTTCGAGCTATTATTGCAAAATTGTATTGATTTAAATATTTTTTGTAATTAAAAGGAAGGATTGATTGACAGTAATTAGCTTCGCAAAAAAACAAAGGTTTAGCCATAGACCCTTGTAAAAATATAACTAATGGTTTTTTAGAATTTAAATTAGGTTTAGTATGTATATAGGTTACAGTATCATTTTTGATGTAAATATGTTTTACTACAAAGTCATTATCTTGGGATAGTGAGTTTCTTTGTTGAGCTAAACAACAAAGGGTTAGTAAGGAAAAAATACCTGTAATTATTATTTTTAGCATAATTTATATATTCAATTCGTGAGTAAATTGACTATGATTGTAAGTTAATATTCGCTAAAATAGATAAATATGTTTTTATAAATAAACGTATGGTATAAAAAAGTCCTAAATAATATACATTACTTAAGACTTATTTATATTCTGTATGGAATTTTTTACAAACGTTCAGCTCCGTTGCCCATATGGTCCACAATAAACTGACCGTTTTGGCAATAAGTCGCTAATTCGTTTTCTATAAATTGTAAAACTTCGGCTTTATTTTGTTCCGGATATAAAACGTGTACGTTTGCTCCAGCATCTAACGTAAAACAAGCCGGTACGTTTGTAGCGTTTCTAAATTCCCAAATTTTATTGATGATTTGTAGCGTATTTGGCTTCATTAAAATAAAATAAGGCATTGATGTCATCATCATGGCATGTAGCGTTAAAGCTTCACTTTCCACCAAGGCAATAAACTCGGTTAAATTACCATTTTCTAGAATAGTTTTTAATTTAGAAAGATTTACGTGTGCTTGCTCAAAACGTTGTTGTGCGAACGGATGGTTGTGCATTAAATCATGGCCAACTGTGCTCGATACTTGTTTTTCGCCTTTATCGACTAATAAAATAGTGTCTTGATAATTTTTAAAGTTTGCATGAGTTTCGAAAGGAAATTCTATACCATGTAAATCGGTACTTTCACTAAAATCTTTATGTTTTCCCCAGACTACAATTTCTCCTTTTTGACTTCGACATGCTGATCCTGATCCTAAGCGAGCTAAAAAGGAAGCTTTTTGATAAAAGAACGCTGTAGTCATTTCTGGATGAAGCATTTTCTCTAAACTCATAATATTCATGGCTAAGGCGCTCATTCCTGAAGCGGATGATGCAATACCAGAACTATGCGGAAAGGTGTTTTGCGAATCGATGGTGAAATGAAAGTTTTTTAAATAAGGACAATATTTCTCGATACGATCAAAAAACTTATTGATTTTAGGTTTAAAATCTTCTTTTGGTTTTCCTTCGAATAAAAAGTCGAATTGAAAAGAACCATTATTTTGTATTGGCGTATAGGCTACTGTTGTAATGGTTTTACAATTGTTAAGTGTAAAACTTAGTGATGGATTTGCCGGAATTTGGTCTTGTTTTTTACCCCAATATTTAACCAATGCAATATTACTTGGCGAGCTCCAAGAGGTTTTACCTGCTTGTGTAGTTAGTGTTGTTTGGTTGTATATAAAATTTTCGTTTGTCATGTTTTGTCGTTTTTATTTTGTTTATAGAAAAACAAAATAGTGTTTTTTATTTATGAAACTAGCTCGTTTTTAGCCCTGATAGAGCCGATATCCTTTTGTTTGATGCAAAGCTAAAAACAAAAGATTAAGGCGAAAGCAGGTTGGCAAACTTTGTTTGAAAGTAATTGCTAACGCTACAAATATAAAAATTAATTGTTTGCGATATGTTGGGCAGCGATGTAGCTTGTGGACCAAGCGTTTTGGAAGTTGAAGCCTCCGGTAATGGCGTCGATGTTTAGGATTTCGCCAGCAAAATATACGTTTGGCAGGACCTTACTTTCCATGGTTTTAAAATTCACCTCTTTTAAATCGATTCCGCCAGCGGTTACAAACTCGTCTTTAAAGGTACTTTTTCCGTTCACTTTGTATTCGTCTGCTGTAAGTATTTTCGCTAAATTTTGAATGTTTTTTTTGTTTAAATCTGCCCAATTTGCTTGAGTAGGTATTTCGGCTTTTTGTAAAAAATAATGCCAAAGTCGAGTAGGGAAGTTGTAAGGCGCTTTTTTATAAACGGTTTTTTTAGCGTTTTCGATTTTAAGTGTTTTAATTTCCTCCTCAATTTCGCTGGTTTCGTAGTCGTTTAACCAGTTAATTTGTAGGTTAAAGTTGTAATTTAACTGCGCTAAATCGCGTGCTCCCCAAGCAGATAAACGTAAAATGGCTGGTCCGCTAACGCCCCAATGTGTAATTAAAAGTGGACCTTGTGCTTGTAGTTTTGTACCTATAATTTTTACGGTTGCTGGTGTGGCGATTCCCATCAAGTCAGTTAGTTTTTTGTCTTTTATATTAAAGGTAAAAAGCGACGGAACGGGTTCGATTATTTTGTGTTGGTGGTTTTGTAGCATTTCCCATATTTTGGTGTTAGAACCGGTGGTAAATACTAGTTTTTGTGCTTTGTAATTTTGGTTTTGGGTGTCAATTTTCCAACCGTCTTCTGCTTTAAAAATAGCTTGTACGGTTTGCGAGTTTATAATTTGAATTTGATGTTTTTTAGCAAGTTTTAAAAAACAATCAATAATGGTTTGTGAACTGTCGGAGTCTGGAAACATACGACCGTCATCCTCGATTTTTAAATTTACGTTATGCTTGGCAAACCATTCTATCGTATCTCCAGAGCAAAATTGATTAAATGGTCCTTTTAGCTCTTTTTCACCACGTGGATAAAACTTAACCAATTCGTTAGGAATAAAGCAAGCATGCGTTACGTTACAACGTCCACCACCCGAAATTTTAACTTTAGTTAAAACCTCTCGACCGCGTTCTAGTATCGCGATTTTTAGTTTTGGATTTTGCTCGGCAATGTTAATTGCAGTAAAAAAACCAGCGGCACCACCACCAATTAATATAACATCGAAATTTTGAACCATCTTTAAATTATTGTACTACAAATTTACTATTTATTAAGTGGATTGTGAGTATAATTAAGATGCTTTTGTAATATTTCACTAATGTTTATAGTTATTATTTACAGTTTAAATAGAAATAATATATGAAAAATAAATTTTTACGTATACTACTTTATTTGTTTGGTGGTTTAGTTTTTCTTTTTTTAGTATTTAATATAATGTTTAGTTATATGGTCAATAAAAAAGTACCAGATTTATTAGCCAATAATGATTCGGGATACGTTATCACGTATAAAGAATTAGATGTTTCTATTTTTTCTAGAAACGTTGCGCTAAAAGATATCCGTGTTAAGCCAATTGATAGTCTAAACACTAATAAACATGGTGTTTTTGCTGAGATTGATGCAATACATTTAAGCGGTATTGGACTTTTAAACTTAGTCACCTCAAATAAAATTTCGGTTTCTAAATTACAATTAACAGAACCTACTTTACATCTTTATCCTTTTGTGAAAAAAGATTCGACTGAGGTTAAAAAAGAATTCGAAAAAATAGTTTTGTTAGATGAGCTAGAAATTGTTTCTGCAAACGCTTTTTTGTATAAAAAAGACCAAAAAAATCCGCACTTATCTGTTTCTAATTTAGATTTTAATTTAAAAAATATAAAGCTAGATAAATCGACATTAAAAGAAAATTTGCCGTTACATTATTCGGATTATCAAATAAAATTAGATTCATTAGCCTTTAAAGCGAATTCGTTTTACACGATAAAAACAAATGCTATAGCTATAAATAATAGAAAATTTACAGTAACAGATTTTAAACTGTTACCCAATTTTAATCGCACGCAATTTATTAAAGAGTTACCTAAAGAAGCCGATATGTTTACGATTTTAATTAATAAAATTGAAGCGGATAGTTTTGATTTTGGTTTTAAAAATTCTGATTTATTTGTCAATATTTCAAAATTAGACATAGCAAATTTAAATGCAGATATCTATCGTAATAAAGGATTACCTGATGATACATCAATTAAACCACTTTATAGTAAAATGTTGCGCGAACTTCCTTTTTATTTATATATAAAGCAAACCGAAATACGTAATTCTAATATTGTTTATAATGAAGAGTTTGATTTTAATCAAGGCGTTGGGAAAGTTGAATTCTCGAATTTTAACGCTGAGATTTTAAACATTGCAAGTGGCTTTAATCAAAAAAAGTTGGCAGATGTTGTAATTCATGTAAAAACAAAATTTTATAAAGTTGCTGATTTAGTAGTGGATTGGAGTTTTGATATTCTAGACAAAACAGATCGTTTTAAAATAAAAGGAAAACTTACAAATTTGCCCGCTGCAAGTGTTGATAAATTTATAAAACCTACTTTTAATATTGAGGTTAGAGGAACTTTTAAGTCGCTTTTTTTTAATTATGCAGGAAATAGCGTTGGCGCTAATGGTGACTTTGCCGTCGATTATGAAGATTTAGAAATTACTGTACTCAAAAAGGATTCTAGGAAAAAGAATAAGTTACTGACCACAGTAGGAAATTTATTTGTAAAGAAAGAGTCAGTAGAGAAAAAACATGAAGCTCAAGTTAGCTTTGATAGATTGCAAGATAAAGGTTTTTTTAATCTTCTTTGGAAGACAACCGCCGAAGGATTAAAGCAGACTTTATTAATAATTTAACAGCTTTAGCGATTATAAAATTGTAATTTACCTAAAAATTAAAAGCCATCACGATGAAAAAAATAGTTTTTCTTATACTTTTAAGTACCGTAATTTTTAGTTGTACAACAACGAGAACCGTAACTACCAAATCTGGAGAATCCATTGAGGTAAATACAAACAATGTTTATTTTAGAGATGATTTTACAAAAGTATCTGACCAAACAAAAGCCGATTTTTTAAGCAAACATAAAGCCAATTCGGATGCTTACAGCATGCTAATTTTAACCAGCGGTTATAAAGGTGAAATAGTAAAAGTGAATTCGACTAGTAGTAAAATTTATGAAGGCACTACTTATACCGTAAAATCAAACGGAATAGCAGGATATATGCGCGTTAAAAATTCGGACGACATTTTAATCACTGATGATTACACCAAACAAACTGCTTTAATAAGTGCTGACCATCTAAAAAAATATAAGTTTGTTTATGTTTTAAAAGATAACGCCAACAAAAAGCAACCTTATAAAATTACATTCAGCAATAGTTTACGACCACTATAAAATTAAAAACCCTCAGTTTTCACTGAGGGTTTTTGTATGCGAAAAAAGTAAAGTCAATAAAAAAAGTCTAATCGTAAAATTAGACTTTTTAGTGCGGGTAAAAGGACTCGAACCTTCACACCTTGCGGCACCAGATCCTAAGTCTGGCGTGTCTACCAATTTCACCATACCCGCGTTTTGGTGTGAAACAGCTTATTTTGTAAGCTTCGTTGTTTCATTAAGACGGTGCAAATATACGAGCATTTTCGTACCCTGCAAACTTTTTCTAAAAAAAAATCTCACAAAAAAACATTTTTTTTTCTTTCAATTTATAACGTATTGTAAATAAATAATTTAAAATAGGCTGTTTCCGAAAAAAAAATTATCTTTAAAATCAAAATTTTTAGAATGGGATCAAAAAGCCGGTATTTTGTAATTTTACTTTAATAATGCCTTAACGCAATTCAATACCTTTTTCCCGTACTTATATTAAGAAATTTAGTATTTTTGACAATCATCATTTTTAAAAATAATGGACAACATAAAACAATACGTTCAAGAAAATAAAGAACGTTTTTTAAACGAATTAATCGATTTATTAAAAATTCCATCAGTAAGTGCAGACAGTGCTTACTCTCAAGATGTAATTAATACGGCCGAAGCTGTAAAAGCAAGCCTAGAAAAAGCAGGATGTAACTTTGTTGAACTTTGCGAAACGCCAGGTTATCCAATTGTTTACGGAGAAAAAATAATTGATCCTACTTTACCAACTGTTTTAGTTTACGGTCACTACGACGTACAACCAGCAGATCCAATCGAATTATGGGATTCGCCACCATTTGAACCTGTAATTAAAAAAACACCAATTCATCCAGAAGGAGCAATTTTTGCGCGTGGAGCTTGTGACGATAAAGGTCAAATGTTCATGCACGTAAAAGCATTAGAATATATGGTACAAACCAACAACTTACCTTGTAACGTGAAATTTATGATCGAAGGAGAAGAAGAAGTTGGATCTGCATCCTTAGCTTGGTTTGTTGAGCGTAACCAAGAAAAACTTAAAAACGACGTGATTTTAATTTCGGATACCGGAATGATCTCGAACGAACAACCATCAATCACAACAGGATTACGCGGTTTAAGCTATGTAGAGGTTGAGGTAACCGGACCAAACCGCGACTTACACTCAGGTTTATACGGTGGTGCTGTTGCAAACCCAATCAACATTCTTTCTAAAATGATTGCCTCATTACATGACGAAAACAATCACATCACTATTCCAGGTTTTTACGATAAGGTTGAAGAACTTTCGAACGAAGAAAGAGCTGAAATGGCAAAACGCCCATTCTCTTTAGACAAGTACAAAGAAGCTTTAGATATCGCAGATGTGCACGGTGAAACGGGCTACTCAACAAACGAACGAAACTCAATCCGCCCAACGTTAGATGTAAACGGAATTTGGGGAGGTTATACTGGCGAAGGAGCAAAAACGGTAATCGCATCAAAAGCATTTGCTAAAATATCAATGCGTTTAGTACCTGGTCAAAATTGGGAAGAAATTACTGAGCTTTTTAAAGTACATTTCGAAGCTATTGCTCCAAAATCGGTAAAAGTTTTAGTAAAACCACACCACGGAGGTCAAGGTTACGTAACACCAATCGACTCAATAGGGTATCAAGCAGCCTCAAAAGCATATACAGATTCATTTGGGGTAACACCAATTCCGGTTCGCTCAGGAGGTTCAATTCCAATTGTAGCGTTATTTGAAAAAGAGCTAAAATCAAAAACCATCATGATGGGATTCGGTTTAGACTCAGACGCGATTCACTCACCAAACGAGCACTACGGCGTATTTAATTACTTAAAAGGAATCGAAACTATTCCATTATTCTACAAATATTTCGTAGAATTATCAAAATAATAATTAGAGCGTTCCCAGCCTTTTCATGGGCTGGGCGGGCTTTCGGCTTTATCTTTTTATTTTAAGTTTCGAGAATCTCAACAAAAAATAAAAAGGATATCGCCTCTATCCCTAACGCGAAAATTAGAAAAAATCCGTTTAAGAAATTTCTTAAACGGATTTTTTCTAATTTTTAGTTTGTATTATTTCTTCCTTCGTAATTAGATAAGGATCTGTAACTTTTGTTTTTATATTTAAAAAAGTCGCTTTTTTAGTTAAATCCTGATTAAAGTCTGTTGGTAAAAGGTTTAAAATTTCAGCTTTATTCTTTATCAGTAACGATTCAACAGCTTCTAATCCAAAACCAGTTAATTCTTTCATCACTTCAAAAGCACAAACAACAGCATTATTGGCTATCAAATGCATCGATTTTTGTTTGATTTTGGCATAAGTAGCGGCAGTAAATAATATTTCTTCTAACTGATCTCCAAAAATACTTTTTAAAATTACAGCAAAATTTTGATCTTGCTCAGCACCATTAAAAGTTGTTTTTGCTTGTTTAGTAATCAAATCTAGTTCTTCATTACTTTTATATGTTAATGAAGCTAAAATCATTGATATTGCAGTTTTTATTCCTTTTTCGGTTGCAACGATACTTTCGCCAGTTACAGAGCTTAGTTTGTTAATCGTTTCAGCACTAATTAATTTGTTTATTTTTTCGATAAAATTCATGGTCAAAATAGATTTAATTTTATAACGAGATAGTATTTTTATTTGCTTATGAACCAATTAATTACATAATTAGCTTTTCAATATTAAAAATACTATTTATTTTTTATAAAGCTGTTATAAGTTTTAGTTTTTAATTGCATATAAAATAGGTTTGCTTGGCGATGCGTCATTAACAAAGGATGCAATTTGTATATTAAGTAAGTAATTTCCGTCAATAATATCATTTGCTACAAAAATCAATTCTGTAATTGTGGCATTAAATCGAGCGTCTTCATTTACGTTTTCAACAGATGTAACATTCCAAAAGGCTTTATGAGCTAAAAGCGCTCCATTATCTTTTTCCTTATCAACACTTGGCAAATCAATTAGTAAATGTTGGATCCCAATGTTACGTAAATACTTTGCAGCTTCGCTATCTAAGTACGGCGGATTGGTGTGCGAGTAGTTTTTTGTTTTTTTACTATTGGTATTCGGTAAAGTTCTAATAAGTAAAGCCTCAATATTTTCTTCTTTTTTTATTAGATTTTCGATTTGCTTTAGAGTGATGATATGGTCCTCGTTCTTACTTTCTGGTGTAACACTTATTAATTTGCTGTAAAACATAAATTGTTTTAGTGTATCCTGAATAGAGTAGTGTTGTTTGGTAATATGACCCAAACACTCGGTATGTGTGCCGTGAGCATGCGGATTAAACTCGATATTAAAAAAATTAGTACTCGATTTACCTTGCGCTACCGCACCAACCCAATCGCCCATAACTACAGGTGTTATTTTAGGAGCATCTAAATACCAAGCTATTGGATTTTTAGTGTTTCCTTGTAACGGAAGGGAAATATCAATAGGTTGGTTTAAGTTAACCTCAAATTGATGGTGTGCCGTTTTTATTGTTGCTTTCATAATTATTAATCTACTTTAAATAAGCTAGCCGAAATACCATCACTAAAAAATTTACCATCTCGGGTTGTTTTCAAAATGTTATTCTCGATTTCTAACTGCTTTTTTTCTACAAAAGGTTGTGCCTCGTTTAGTAAATAGTTTTTATAGTTTGGTCCAAAATTTTGTTCAATAATCAATAAATCAACTCCCCAAATGGTTCGTAAACCCGTCATAATGTACTCGTTGTAACGATCGTTTTTTGTTAACTGTTCAATCTCAAATGCAGGTTGGTTCGCTTCGATTTTATTGATGTAAATTAGGTTGTTTGATATGTTCCAGCTTCTGTTTTTACCATCATAACTATGTGCAGACGGGCCAATACCTAAGTATTTTTTACCCAACCAATAGGCTGAATTGTTTTTAGAATGAAAATTAGCTTTACTAAAGTTTGACATTTCGTAATGCTCGTATCCATTATTTTTTAATTTATCGATTAAATGTAAAAAATGCTGATGTGCTTGTTTATCATCTGTTGGATCGATTGTTCCTTTTTTTATTAATTTATCTAATGCTGTTTTAGGCTCGACTGTTAATGCGTAGCATGAGATGTGCGGAATTTCCAAATCAATCATAAATTGAATGTTTTGATCCCAATTTTGCAAACTCATATTAGGAATGCCATATATTAAATCGACTGAAATATTTTTAAAATATTGGATCGCCGTTTTTAAATTTTTTATAGATTCCGTTGCTGTATGCGCTCTATTCATCAATTTTAAATCTTCATCAAATATTGATTGCACACCAATACTTAATCGGTTGATTTTAGTTTGTGATAGCGCAATTATTTTTTCGGATGTTAAATCATCTGGATTCGCCTCGAGCGTTATTTCTGGATTTGGTGCAACTTCAAATAAATCATAGACATGATCTACAATGGTGTTAATTTCCGAAACAGAAAGTAGGGAAGGTGTTCCGCCTCCAAAATAAATTGTTTCAACACTTTCGTTAATTTCGTGTTTTCGCATTTGTAGTTCGGCAAGTATAGCGGTCAACATTCTATCTTTATGTTTTAAAGAGGTAGAAAAATGAAAGTCGCAATAATGACATGCTTGCTTACAAAACGGGATATGAATATAAATGCCTGCCATACTTATTTTTTTAAACGATCTTGATTTTGTGATACAAACGATTCCCATCCAGAATATGATTTTCCTGTTGGTGTTGTTTTTCCGGAATTAAAAAAATGACATACGGCAGCGGCTAAACCGTCGGTCGAGTCTAAATTTTTAGGTAATTCTTTTAAGCCTAAAAGTTGTTGTAACATTCTGGCAACTTGTTCTTTGCTTGCATTCCCGTTACCAGTAATGGCCATTTTAATTTTTTTAGGTTCGTACTCTGTAATCGGAATATCGCGCGACAATCCTGCAGCCATAGCCACACCTTGTGCACGACCTAACTTTAACATCGACTGTACGTTTTTACCAAAAAATGGTGCTTCAATGGCAATTTCGTCTGGGTGATAGGTATCAATTAACTCAATGGTACGTTCAAAAATAATGCGTAAACGCTTGTAATGATCGTCGTATTTATTAAGCTGAAGCTCGTTTAATTGTAAAAATTGCATTTGATTACGTACCACTTTTATTAAACCAAATCCCATGATGTTGGTTCCAGGATCAATTCCTAAAATAATTTTTTCGTTTGCCACAATTTATAGATTTAAGTAGGTGTGTACATAATTTACATGTAAAATTCGCATCTTTGCACCATGAAGTTTTTATCTCCCAAAATTAAGCATTTCCTTGTACTTCTGGCAAAAATCATTATTGTAGCCGGTGCGTTTTATTTTATTTACAATCAATTGGTTCATAACGAGCAACTAAATTGGTCTGATTTTAAAAAGATTGTTGTCGAAAAACAATCCTTTTGGCCTATTTTTATTTTGTTGGTGCTAACTTTCTTAAATCGATTTATGGAGATTTTAAAGTGGCAAAATTTAATTCAATTGGTTCGTAAAATATCAGTTTGGGAATCAACACAACAAGTTTTATCGGCTATTACTGTTGCAATTTTTACTCCAAACGGAATAGGTGAGTATGCGGGTAAGGCGCTATATTACGATAAAAAAGATTCGGGTAAAGTTGTTTTTTTGAATCTGATTTGTAACGGAATTCAAATGATTTTATCGATAACCATTGGTTTTTTAGGTTTACTGTATTTAAACGCACATTATAAAATTATTGGTTGGACTAAAGTTTTGATAATTGTTGGTGTGATATCATTGTTAATCACTATCATTTCTTTCACAAAAAAAATTACTATAAAAGGATATTCTTTTCAATTGCTTTTAAATAAGATTAATGAAATTCCTAAAGCCATTCATCAAAAAAATATATTTTTAGCGATTTGTAGATACTTGTGTTTTTCGCATCAATATATTATTTTATATCGAATGTTTGATGTTGATACACCATATTTACTACTTATGTCGGCGATAACAAGTGTGTATTTGCTGTCCTCTTCATTGCCTACATTTCAGGTATTTGACTTTGCAGTAAAAGGTAGCGTCGCTGTTTTTATGCTTGGAATTTTAGGAATTAACGAATGGATTGTTATCTTTATCAGTACCATGATTTGGTTGCTAAATATTGTAATCCCAGTATCAATTGGTAGTATTTTTGTTTTTAAATATAAACCACAATGGAAATCCTGATCTATGTAGCAGCGCTTTGTATTATTTATTATGTTTTACAAATAGGGTTGTTAATTTATGGTTTTTGTAAGATAAAACCTTTTGTTAAGTTAGAATCTGACAATTCGACTAAGTTTAGCATTGTCATTCCGTTTCGGAATGAACAAAAAAAACTCCCCAATTTATTACAAACCATTGCTCAGTTAGATTATGATAATACTTGTTTTGAAATCATTTTTGTAAATGATGCTTCTACAGATGATTCTTTAAAAATTATTAATTCCTGGCGATTTAAAAATCCATACGTACAACTTACTATTCTAGATAATGTTTTAATCAGTAAATCGCCTAAAAAGGATGCAATCACTCGTGCAATTACTGTTGCAAAGTTCCCTTGGATTCTGACCATTGATGCCGATTGTTTATTACCATCGCAACTTTTACAAACGTATGCTTCTTTTATCTTCCAAAATTCTGATAAAGAATTTATTGTTGGTGGTGTAGCTTTACAAAATACTTTTAGCCTTGCTGGCATGTATCAGGTTTTAGATATGGCCGCCTTGCAAGCAGTTACGATAGGAAGTTTTGGAATTGATGAGGCCTTTATGTGTAATGGTGCAAATCTTTTATACACAAAAAATATTTTTAACAAAGTAAATGGTTACGCTGGAGTTAATCATATAGCTAGTGGAGACGATGTTTTTTTATTGCAAAAGGTACAAGAATATAATCCCGAAAAAATAAAATATGCTTTGCATAAAGATTTGGTTGTGAAAACTGCTCCCGTAGCTAATTTTTTCGAAGTAATAATGCAACGTGTTCGATGGAGCAAAAAAGCAGTTGCCTATCAAACAGTTTATCCAAAAATATTAGGAATTAGTACTGTCTTAGCAAATTTAAGTTTATTGCTTTTAGCTGTATTATTATGGATTGATACAACTAATACACTTTATATATCTTTATTATTTGTCGTTAAGTTATTAATAGATTTTATTTTGTTATTGTGTTATAATAATAGAGTGAATGTACGGTTACGATATTTTATTTTCTCTAGTTTTATGTATCCTGTTTTGCTTTTTGTCACAATTTTTTTCGGAATGCTCTTCTCGAATAAATGGAAAGATAGAAAAATTAAAGCCTAACATAAAATTACATTAGGCTTTATAGTACTATTTTTTATTGAGAGCAATAGGTATATTTAATTGTGATTTTACTAAAACACCACGTTTAACAGCAGGACTTATTTTTGGTAAGCTATCTAAGTGTTGTGTGATTAAACTATCTAATTGCTGTTTGGCAGTCGCATCGTTTAACGCACTTAAATCGGGTGTAATAGTAACTGTCGAATCGGTATTTATGGTTAATGCTACCCAAATTGTATCCGATTCCAGACTGTTTATAACAAAAGTTTTATTTTCGAGTTTATTTTTAATAGTATGAGATAACTTTTCGTATAAACACTTTTTCTCTAGTTCAGTATCGTTTATACTATCACAATCTATAAGTGAAGGGAATTGGTCAACTTGACTCCAGTTAATTTTTCCAATTTCTTCATTAAGTAAAATTTCTTGGTCAGGAGATTCTTTTATTAACCAGCTGCAAGAAGATATTATAATTGCTAAGAAAATGTAAATTAGTTGTTTCATTTTTAAATAATTAATAATTAAATATATAAAAAAAAATTAAATGGAGTACTTTTTATTGATAATATCCTTACTACTGATTGTTGTAGGGCTTTTTGGAAGTTTCTTACCCGTATTACCTGGTCCGCCTATATCTTGGCTCGGAATTTTGTTACTTTATTTTGTTCCAGGAATCGAGATGGATTATTGGTTTTTAGGAATCTCACTTTTCGTAACTCTCACATTAGTCATACTCGATTATGTTATTCCTGCGCAAGGAACCAAAAAATTTGGAGGAACTAAATATGGTGTATGGGGAACAAATATTGGTTTAGTTGTAGGAATATTTGCACCTATCCCGCTAGGCTTTATAATAGGGCCTTTTGTGGGAGCTTTTGTTGGTGAATTAATCTACAACTCTAAAGATGTTAATCGTGCTGCAAAAGCAGCAACAGGATCTTTCGTAGGATTCTTATTATCTTCTTTCCTAAAGTTTGTTTTGTGTGCCGCCTTTTTAGGTTACTTTATCCATATGGTTATAAAATATTGGACAATATGGTTCTAAAAATAAAAAACGCAACTTAATAGTAAGTTGCGTTTTTTTTTAGAAGGTGTCCCAATCCCCAATAATATAATTATACCTTCAATAAGTATATTATTTTTTATTTTGTATGAATAATAGTCTTTTGTAAGTAATTACTTAAAAGTACTAAATATTTAATGTTTTAGCTGTTAATTAAAATATAAAAACAGATAGATTTATGCGCACAAAAAAACCTTGATAAAAATCAAGGTTTTTTTTTACTGGCGGTCTGGACGGG
>CANRKI010000042.1 GCA_947631175.1 uncultured Flavobacterium sp. | reverse complement strand
TAGCAGGGGTAGATATACCTAAAAACAAAAGAGGAGTTATTGCTTTAACTTATATCTTTGGAGTTGGTTCAAGCAGAGCGAAACAAGTTTTAGCTCAAGCTAACGTAAACGAAGATAAAAAAGTTTCTGAGTGGAATGACGACGAAATCGGAGCAATCCGTGAAGCAGTATCTCAATTCAAAATCGAAGGAGAATTACGTTCAGAAGTATCTTTAAACATCAAACGTTTAATGGATATTGGATGTCAAAGAGGAATCCGCCACAGAGCTGGATTACCTTTAAGAGGTCAAAGAACGAAAAACAACTCTAGAACTAGAAAAGGTAAAAGAAAAACTGTTGCTAACAAGAAAAAAGCAACTAAATAATAAGTAGTAGTATGGCTAAGGCAAGTACAAAAAAACGTAAAGTTATCGTTGAATCAACAGGCGAGGCTCATATTAATGCGACTTTCAATAACATCATCATTTCGTTAACAAACAAAAAAGGTGAAGTTATATCTTGGTCTTCTGCTGGTAAAATGGGCTTCAGAGGTTCTAAAAAGAACACTCCTTATGCTGCTCAAATGGCTGCTGAAGATTGCTCTAAAGTTGCGTTAGAGGCTGGACTTAAAAAAGTAAAAGTTTACGTTAAAGGTCCAGGAAACGGTAGAGAGTCTGCTATCAGATCTATTCACAACGGAGGTATTGAAGTTACAGAAATTATTGACGTAACACCAATTCCACACAACGGATGTCGTCCTCCAAAAAGAAGAAGAGTTTAATTAATAGTATAATAATAAGGAAGGATATCGATTATCGGAGGATGAGACCTGAATTCATAATCCCTTCCTTTTTTAAATTTTTATAAAATGGCAAGATATACTGGTCCAAAAACAAAAATTGCTCGTAAATTCGGTGAAGCAATCTTCGGAGAAGACAAATACTTCGAAAAAAGAAATTTCCCTCCAGGACAACACGGATTAGCAAAAAGAAGAGGTAAAAAATCGGAATATGCTATCCAGTTAATGGAAAAACAAAAAGCTAAATATACTTACGGTATTTTAGAGCGTCAGTTCAGAAACTTATTCGAAAAAGCATCTGCTTCTAGAGGTGTTACTGGTGAAGTTCTTTTACAACTTTGTGAATCAAGATTAGATAACGTTGTTTATCGTATGGGTATCGCACCAACTCGTCGTGCTGCTCGTCAAATTGTATCTCACAGACATATTACTGTAAATGGTGAATTAGTTAACATTCCTTCATACCAATTAAAAGCTGGTGATAAAGTTGCTGTTCGCGAAAAATCTAAATCTTTAGAAGCTATCGAACGTTCGTTATCTAATTCTAGTGCTGTTTACGAATGGATTACTTGGAATACTGAAACTAAAGAAGGTACTTTTGTAAAAGCTCCTGCTAGAGTTCAAATCCCAGAAACTATTAAAGAACAGTTAATCGTAGAGTTGTACAACAAATAATAATTGACATTCAGTCGAAACAATTATGGCATTATTTAATTTTCAAAAGCCCGATAAAGTTATCATGATCGATTCAACTGATTTTGAAGGGAAATTCGAATTTCGTCCTTTAGAACCAGGTTATGGATTGACTGTTGGTAACGCATTAAGACGTGTTTTGCTTTCTTCTTTAGAAGGATATGCTATCACTTCTGTTCGTATTGATGGTGTTCCGCACGAATTCTCTGCGATAACAGGGGTGGTTGAAGATGTTACTGAAATCATATTAAATTTAAAACAAGTTCGTTTTAAACGTAATATTGAAGATGTAGATAACGAATCAGTAAGCATATCATTCTCAGGTAAAGAACAGTTAACAGCTGGTGACTTCCAGAAATTTATTTCTGGTTTCCAAGTTTTAAACCCAGAATTAGTTATCTGTAACATGGATCCATCTATAACTATCAATATGGAAATCACTATTGAAAAAGGTAGAGGGTATGTTCCTGCAGAAGAAAACAAAAAACAAAATGCACCAATAGGTACAATTTTTACAGATGCTATTTATACTCCTGTAAAAAATGTGAAATATTCAATCGAAAATTTCCGTGTAGAACAAAAAACTGACTATGAGAAGTTGATCTTCGAAATTAAAACAGATGGTTCTATTCACCCTAAAGATGCATTAACAGAAGCAGCTAAAACGTTGATTCATCACTTTATGTTGTTTTCTGACGAAAGAATTACACTTGAGGCTGATGAAATTGCTCAAACTGAATCTTATGATGAAGAATCATTACACATGCGACAGTTATTAAAAACTAAGCTTGTGGACATGGATCTATCAGTTAGAGCTCTAAATTGTTTAAAAGCGGCTGAAGTTGAGACACTAGGCGATTTAGTATCATTTAATAAAAATGACTTAATGAAATTCCGTAACTTCGGTAAAAAATCATTAACAGAATTAGACGAATTAGTTGCTGTTAAAGGTTTAAACTTCGGAATGGATTTAAGTAAGTATAAGTTAGATAAAGAATAATACTTCATATTTTGCGCTCCATTTTATTGGATTGATGCAAGATGAAGATAAAAAAGTGACGTCATGAGACACGGAAAAAAAGTTAATCACTTAGGAAGACAAGCTTCTCACAGAAATGCTATGTTAGCTAATATGGCTTGTTCTTTAATTGAGCACAAACGTATTAACACTACAGTTGCTAAAGCTAAAGCTTTAAAACAATTTATTGAGCCTTTAGTAACTAAATCTAAAGAAGATACTACTCACAACAGACGTATTGTTTTCTCTTACTTAAAAAACAAATATGCTGTAACTGAATTATTCAGAGAAGTTGCTGCTAAAGTTGGTGACCGTCCAGGAGGATACACTCGTATCATCAAGTTAGGTAACCGTTTAGGGGATAACGCTGATATGGCTATGATTGAATTAGTTGATTTCAACGAATTATACAACGGTGGTAAGAAAGAAGTTAAAAAAGCTTCTACTCGTCGTGGTAAATCTAAAAAAGCTGAAGCTGCTCCTGAAGCTCCTGCTGCTGAAGAAACTACTTCAACTCAAGAATAATATCATTCTATGGTATAAATCATACATAAAGGATAGACATTTTTTGTCT
Source organism: uncultured Flavobacterium sp. (assembly GCA_947631175.1). Classification (GTDB taxonomy): domain Bacteria; phylum Bacteroidota; class Bacteroidia; order Flavobacteriales; family Flavobacteriaceae; genus Flavobacterium. Next base: position 15,790 of record CANRKI010000042.1, on the reverse strand, counting down.
ATCCTTTTTTTTATACCTATCATTAACATAATTAATTAATTTTTTTACTTAAATTTGCCAAATTTTCAATACGGCTTTATAAAAATGAAATACAAACAAAGAGAACAAGCTATACTTTTATTAAGCGATGGGACTGTTTTTTACGGTAAATCTATCGGGATAAAAGGTAAAACTTTTGGAGAAGTATGTTTTAATACGGGTATGACTGGATACCAAGAAATCTTTACTGATCCTTCGTATTACGGTCAAATTATGGTAGCAGCTACTGCCCATATTGGTAATTATGGTGTTCACCAAAACGAGGTTGACTCTGATGGAGTTAAAATTGCTGGTTTAGTTTGTAGAAACTTTAGTTTTGATTATTCTAGACCGGATGCTGAAGAAAGTCTTTTTGATTATTTTGCTAAAATCAATTTAATCGCTATTTCGGATGTTGATACACGTGCTTTAGTTAGTTATATTCGTGATAATGGTGCGCAAAATGCTGTTATTTGTACAGATGGTACACCGTTAGAACAATTAAAAGCGGAACTTGCTAATACACCAAACATGAAGGGATTAGAACTTGCATCGGTTGTATCAACTAAAGAACCTTATTTTTATGGAAATGAAAATGCAACTTATAAAGTTGCCGCTTTAGACTTAGGAATTAAAACAAACATCTTACGTTGTTTTGAGGAAAGAGATTGCTACGTTAAGGTTTTTCCTTACAACACGCCTTTTGCTGAACTACAAGCTTTTAATGCTGATGGTTATTTCTTATCTAATGGACCTGGTGATCCAGAACCTCTAAAGCAAGTTCAAGAAACAGCAAAACAAATGATAGAATCTAACAAACCTGTATTTGGTATTTGTTTAGGACATCAAATAATTGGTTTAGCTAACGGAATTGCTACTTATAAAATGTTTAATGGGCACCGTGGGATTAATCACCCAATTATGAACCATATCACTGGTAAAGGAGAAATTACATCTCAAAACCATGGTTTCGCTATAGTACGTGACGAATTAGAAAAAAATGCAGATTTTGAACTAACTCATGAACACTTAAACGATCAAACCGTTGCTGGGATGCGTATGAAGGGTAAACAAGTATTCTCTGTACAATATCACCCAGAATCATCTCCTGGGCCGCACGATTCTCGTTACTTATTCGACGAGTTTGTTACTTTTATGCAATCACATAAATAAATATATTAGCGTAGGCAAATATTGCCTACGCTTTTTTTTTATCACTCAAATAATTACATTTGCATTAATATTCTAACTAATATAACAAGACCAACAATACAATGAGCATGATTATTAAAGTTCACGCGCGTCAAATTCTTGATTCTCGTGGAAATCCAACAGTTGAAGTAGACGTATTAACAGAAAATAATGTTTTAGGAAGAGCTGCTGTTCCATCAGGAGCATCAACAGGAGAACACGAAGCGGTTGAATTACGCGACGGTGGTAAAGCCTTTCTGGGTAAAGGTGTTTTAAACGCTGTACAAAACGTGAACACAATTATTGCAGAAAATATTTTAGGAATGTCTGTATTTGAACAAAACACGATCGATAAAATTATGATCGAGTTAGACGGTACAGCTAATAAATCTAATCTTGGAGCAAACGCTATTTTAGGAGTTTCTTTAGCTGTTGCAAAAGCTGCTGCTAACGAACTTGGATTACCGTTATACCGTTACGTAGGTGGTGTTTCTGCAAACACATTGCCTGTTCCAATGATGAACATCATTAACGGTGGTTCTCACTCTGATGCACCGATTGCTTTTCAAGAATTTATGATTATGCCTGTTAAAGCACAAAACTTTACACATGCAATGCAAATGGGAACAGAGATTTTCCACAATCTTAAAAAAGTTTTACACGATCGTAACCTTTCTACAGCAGTAGGAGACGAAGGTGGTTTTGCACCAAACCTTGCAGGCGGAACAGAAGATGCCTTAGACTCTATTAAACTTGCTGTCGAAAAAGCGGGTTATGTTTTTGGTGATGATATTATGATTGCTTTAGACTGTGCCGCTTCAGAATTTTATGTAAACGGTAACTATGATTATACTAAATTTGAAGGTGAAACAGGAAAAATTCGTACCTCAGAAGAACAAGCATGCTATTTAGCCGAACTTTGCGAAAAATACCCAATCATTTCTATCGAAGACGGTATGTACGAAGACGACTGGGCGGGTTGGAAATTATTAACAGAAAAAATTGGAAACAAAGTACAACTTGTTGGAGACGATTTATTTGTTACTAACGTAGAGCGTTTATCTCGCGGAATTGCCGAAAACACGGCAAACTCAATTCTAATTAAAGTAAACCAAATTGGTACTTTAACCGAAACTATTGCAGCAGTAAACATGGCACACAATGCAGGTTACACATCTGTAATGTCACACCGTTCTGGAGAAACAGAAGATACAACAATTGCCGATTTAGCTGTAGCATTAAACTGTGGTCAAATTAAAACCGGTTCTGCATCACGTTCAGACCGTATGGCAAAATACAACCAACTTTTACGTATCGAGGAAGAGTTAGACCAAGTAGCTTACTATCCGCAACTAAAAGCTTTTAAAGTTTTAAAATAACATACTTACACAAAACAAAAACAGCCTGAGAAATTTTCTTAGGCTGTTTTTTATTTTGGGCGTAACCCGCTTTTAGTGGCGGGTCGGGCTATTCGCTATATCTTTTTATTTTGCACTCCACTTTGTTACGTTTAAAATAAAAAGGATGCCGCTACTATCCCTTACGCTTCTAATAGGTAAAAATTAATTGCAGTTAAAAAAGTTGCAATATAAAGCTTCTAGAATAACGTATAAAAACAGTAATATTATAATTGAAATAGCAATAATAGCTTTAATAAACTGAAAATTCATATACTTTTCAAAAATGCTTTTTTCTTCTTTTTTCATTAATTTTTTAAGTTGATTATTTCGCTAATATATAAAAATTAAAACAACTTCCAAATTTGTAGGTAAATGCTGATGGTTTTGGTTCTGAGTCGTAAGTTTTTTAGTTCTAAATTGTGATTAAAATATTCTGAGAATTGTAAATTCTTAATAGCAATATTAATTAGAAAGATGTGAAATCTGAAAACCAAGAGCTGAGAATTGATTTCTGAATTCTAACATCTAAAATCTAATTTCTAAATTAAATGTAATAACTACGTGTTTAGCCCCGATTGAAGCGGCATCCTTTTAGTGGTGGCTGAGGCTCTCGAAACCACAAACTAAAAGATATAGCGAAAAGCGGGTTTTCTATTTTTGTTTGAAATAATTAAATAACCGCTTAAAAAAAATAAAAATAAAATACTAAGATTTGTACTTATTTATTTGATAAAAGTCAAAAACCGTAACAAATAAGCTAAAAACACGTAATTTTTAAATAAAAAGAATTGTAAATTTGTAGTACAAAAGCTAATAATTAAGCATGAAATGAAAAAACGTCCTATAGTTTTATTATTTTTATTATTTTAATAATGGCCATCACACTCGATTTATTTTGGCAAATAAACTGTATTTTCCGCTTATTTTAACATCAATAAGCATTGGGACAAGCATAATTTGGAACACTCAACAACCAAAATAACATAATTATTTTACATGTACTATAATTTGTAGTTAGCTATTAAATGTGATAAAACAGCGTATTACTAACTACGCTGTTTTTTTATGGCGTACCCGCTTTTAGTGGCGGGCCGGGCTATTCGCTATATCTTTTGTTTTGTGATTTATCTCGGTTTTTTTGTAATTGCTTCGAACAAAAGGATGCCGCTTCTATCCCTTACGCATTTCCTAATTTCAAAATTTGACATTTTATAACTTAAATCTAGAGTTGTTTTCTGGATTTTATTACAAATAAAAAAAGCTACTCGTAAAAAGAGTAGCTTTTGTGTTTTATTTATATTCTGAAACGTAATGTAATTTTACGCTTGGGTATTTTTGTTGAGACATTTGAATCGAGAATTCCGAATCCGCAAGGAAAACCAAAGCTCCAAATTTATCTTTCGCTAAAAACTTTTGTTTGATACGTTTAAATTCGGCAAACTCTTCGTTTTTAGGATCTGTTGGTTCTACCCAACAAGCTTTGTATGCAGGGAAATTTTCGTACGTACATTTTGCGCCGTATTCGTGTTCTAAACGGTACTGAATTACTTCGTACTGTAAAGCACCAACGGTTCCAATTACTTTACGACCGTTCATTTCTAATGTAAATAATTGGGCAACCCCTTCGTCCATTAACTGGTCAACTCCTTTTTCTAATTGTTTTGATTTTAACGGATCAGCGTTGTTGATGTAACGGAAATGCTCTGGCGAGAAAGCCGGAATTCCTTTAAAGCTCATCATTTCGCCTTCGGTTAAAGTGTCACCAATTTTAAAGTTACCGGTATCGTGTAAACCAACAATATCACCAGCGTAAGAAATATCTACAATTTCTTTTTTCTCTGCAAAGAATGCGTTTGGCGACGAGAATTTTAAGTTTTTACCTAAACGTACGTGTTGGTAAGGTTTGTTACGCTCAAAAGTTCCCGAAACAATTTTTACGAACGCAATACGGTCGCGGTGTTTTGGGTCCATGTTTGCGTGAATTTTAAATACGAAACCAGAGAATTTACTTTCGTGTGAATCCACTAAACGTGTATCTGATTCTTTAGCGCGTGGTGACGGTGCTATTTCAATAAAACAATCTAATAATTCACGAACACCAAAGTTGTTTAATGCCGAACCAAAAAACACCGGTTGTAAATCACCGTTTAAATATGCTTCGCGATCAAAACTTGGGTAAACTTCGGTTACTAATTCTAGTTCTTCGCGTAGTTTGTTTGCAGGTTTGTCGCCAATTAATTCATCTAACTCAGGCGAACTAATATCAGCAATTGCAATAGTTTCTTCAATATTTTTACGAGAATCACCACTAAAAAGGTTTACATTTTTTTCCCAAATGTTATAAATTCCTTTAAAGTCGTACCCCATACCAATTGGGAAAGAAAGTGGAGTTACTTTTAATCCAAGTTTAGTTTCAACCTCGTCTAATAAATCAAAGGCATCTTTACCTTCACGGTCTAATTTATTGATAAAAACAATCATTGGAATGTTACGCATTCTACAAACTTCAACCAGTTTTTCAGTTTGCTCTTCCACCCCTTTCGCTACGTCAACCACAACAATTACCGAGTCCACCGCTGTAAGCGTACGATAAGTATCTTCGGCAAAGTCCTTGTGACCAGGCGTATCTAAGATGTTAATTTTTTTATCTTTATAGTTAAAAGCTAAAACAGAAGTTGCCACAGAAATTCCTCTTTGGCGTTCAATTTCCATGAAATCCGAAGTTGCTCCTTTTTTAATTTTGTTACTTTTTACAGCACCAGCCTCTTGGATGGCACCACCAAAAAGAAGTAATTTTTCGGTCAAAGTTGTTTTACCAGCATCCGGATGGGCAATTACCCCAAAGGTTCTTCTGCGTTCTATTTCGTTTATATAGCTCATTTGTAATCAAAAAATTTTGTGCAAAAATAAGTATTATTTGCCAAAATATATAATCTGTATACACTATTGCTTTATAATTGCTAAAGTATTTTTTATTTTTGGTAAGTTATTTCGGGTTATATTATTATTTTTAAACCATTAAAACAATAATTCAATTTTATTGTAGCTATTCAAAAACTAATCAACATGAAACTAAATTCTTTTATACTTGGACTTTTACTAACGAGTTCAACCTTTTTAACTGCACAAAATAAAGTTTTATTTAAAATTAATGAAAAACCTTTTTATACCGATGAGTTTGTTCGTGTGTATAATAAAAATTTAGATTTAGTTAAAGACGAATCTCAGAAAGAAGTAAACAATTATTTGGATTTATTTGTTGGATATAAATTAAAAGTAGAAAAAGCGTATAAAGAGGGATTAGATCAAGGTTTAGCTTATCAAAACGAGTTAAAATCACATCGAGACCAATTAGCTAAAAATTATTTAAACGATTCTGAAGTTACCCAACAGCTTTTAGATGAAGCTTACGAACGTTATAAACATGAGGTAAAAGCTTCTCATATTTTATTAAGTATAGAAGAAAATGCTAGTGAAGCAGAAGTAAAAAAGATTTACAATAAAGCTATTGAAATTAGAAATAAAGCTTTAAAAGGCGAAGATTTTGGAAAGCTAGCTCAGGAATTTTCATCAGATCCATCAGCAAAACAAAACCAAGGCGATTTAGGATATTTTACTGTTTTTAAAATGGTTTATCCGTTTGAAACTGCTGCTTTTGAAACTGCAGTTGGAGCTATTTCTATGCCAGTTCGTACACAGTTTGGTTATCATATTATAAAAACGTTTGATAAACGTTTGAATAGAGGTGAGGTAACCGTAAAACATATTATGATTGCAGAAAAGGACGGAAATACTTTAGAAATTGAGCAACAAGCCAAAGATATTTACAAACAAATTTTAGCGGGGAATAGTTTTGAGGAGTTAGCAAAAAATCATTCTAACGATAAATCTTCATCTACTCGCGGTGGTTTAATGGCTCCATTCCGCTCTGGCGATATTGCATTTGAGGATTTTGAGGACCAAGCCTTTTTGTTAAAAAATAAGGGCGATGTTTCACAGCCTTTTAAAACTTCGTTAGGTTGGCATATTATTAAATTAGAAAGTAAAAAAGGAATAGAACCTTTTGAGGATGTTAAATTTCAATTTGAAGGACGAATTGCCCGTGACTCTCGATCACAAAAAATTCAGTTGGCTTTAAGTGATAGAGCTAAAAAAGAGTATCAATACCAAACCTATCCAAAAAATATTGAGGCGTTAACAAAAGTAATTAGCGGCAAAAAATTAGATTCTGGTTGGGATTTTGACCAAACAAGTACATTAGCACAACAACCTGTATTGACAATTAATAAGGATAAGGTGTTAAATGTTAATGATTTTGTAAAATTTATAACAAGACAGACTAAAAATAGTAGTAATGTCAAACCAATTTATAAATTTGTAAATGATAGCTACCAAAAATATATTGATTCCGAAATTATTGCTTATTACGATGCTAAGTTAGAATCAAGAAATCCAGAATTTAAATATATTGTTGACGAATATAAAGACGGTCTACTTATTTTTGAATTGTTAGAAAAAGATATTTGGAACGTAGCAAAAACGGATACCGTAGCTTTACAAAATTATTACAACTTAAATCAGGCAAAATATGTTTTACCTAAACGTTATGATGCTGAAGTTTTTTCTACCAAAAATAAAAAAACAGCAAATAAAGTTTTAAAGTTGATAAAAAAAGGAAAAAGTATTGACGAAATAAAAGCAACATTTAATACCGAAAACGACATCCAAGTTATGGTACGTACAGATGTGTTTAATGAATTAGATCACGCCTTACCAAAACCTTTAAACGATTCTAAAAAAGTTAATGGTTTAATCCAAGAAAATGAATATTTTTACATTGTGAAAATAAATCAAGTTTTACCAGCAGCTCAGCAAACTTTTGAAGAGGCAAAACAACGCGTAATTAGCGACTACCAACAAGAATTAGAACAAGGTTGGGTAAGCAGATTAAAAAGCGAGTTTGATGTAAAATTAGATCAAGAAGTATTTAACGAAGTAAAAGCTTCATTAAATAATAAATAATAAACACATTAAATTAGTGATGATAAAAACAATTTTAAGTTCTACAAAAGCTTTAACGTTTGGACTTTTAGCCTGCCTTGCCACGCAAGGACATGCACAAAATAAACAAAAAATTGACGGCGTTATTGGCGTAGTTGGTGATTATATCGTTTTAGATTCTGATATTGATAAAACATATTTAGAACTTTCGGCACAAAATATTCCAATTAAAGATATTTCACGTTGTGAGCTTTTTGGAAAGCTTTTGGAGGATAAAGTATTTGCTCATCAAGCCATTCAAGATTCAATTATAGTTGCCGATTCAGAAGTTAATGACTTAATGAACAGACAGCTTGATAATATGTTAGAACAAGTTGGTTCTATGGACAAAATTGTTTCTTTTTATAAAAAGAAAGACGTTGCAGACTTAAAAGCAGCCCTTTTTGAAATTATTAAAGAAGGTAAATTGGCCGAAGGAATGCGTGATAAAATTATTGATGGAGTAGATGTTACGCCAGAAGAAATTAGACAATTTTACAACGCAATTCCAAAAGATTCATTACCAAATTTTGGTGCCGAAATCGAGATTGGACAAATTGTATTTAAACCTAAAGTTTCTCAGGAAGCTAAAGATGAAGTTATCCGTCGATTAAAAGAAATTAGACAAGAGGTTTTAGACGGAGGTTCTTTTTTCTCTAAAGCTGTTTTATATACTGAAGATCCAGGATCAAAATCAACAGGTGGATTTTATAAAATGAATCGTAAAACACCTTTTGTGAAAGAATTTAAAGACGTTGCTTTTAGTTTAAAAGAAGGAGAGATTTCTCAACCTTTTGAATCAGAATTCGGATACCATATTATCTATATCGAAAAAATTAAAGGTCAGGATTTAGAATTAAGACACATTTTAATGGCTCCAAAAATTTCGCCTTCTGCCGAGTTAGAAGCTAAAGAAAGAGCTGAAAAAGCAAGAGAAGAGATTAAAAGTGGTGCAATAACTTTTGCCGATGCAGCTAAAAAGTATTCGGACGAAAAGGAAACAAAAAACAGTGGAGGTAAATTAGTTAACCCTCGTACTTTAGAAACACGTTTTGAACTTACAAAATTAGATCCAGGTTTATACTCTAAAGTTTCTGATTTAAAAGTAAACGAATTATCGTATATCTTCCCAGATAACGACACACAAGGGAAACGAGTTTTTAAAATCTTTACCGTAACAAATAAAATTGATGAACATTTAGCTGACTTTACTACAGACTATATGAAAATCAAAGATTTAGCCTTAAATAAAAAACAGAGAGCTGAAATTGAAAAATGGCTAAACAAAACAATAAAAGATACCTACATATTCATTGCTCCAGATTACAAAAGTTGTACTTTCGATAGAGAATGGATAAGAAAATAAAGTTTTATTTTTTCCAAAAAAAGAGTTAGTTTTAGATTATTCTATTACTAACTCTTTTTTTTTACACAAACAAAAAACTATATGTCAGATGTTGCTTTAATACAAGAACTTGTACAAAAACAAAAACAATTAAAAACCGAAATAGCAAAAGTAATTGTAGGTCAGCAACAAGTGGTTGATCAAATTATACTTAGTATCTTTTCGGGCGGCCACTCTTTATTGGTTGGTGTTCCTGGTTTAGCAAAAACCTTAATGGTAAACACCATTTCTCAGGCTTTAGGCTTAGATTTTAAACGTATTCAATTTACTCCAGACTTAATGCCTTCGGATATTTTAGGAAGTGAAATTTTGGATGAAAACCGAAACTTTAAATTTTTAAAAGGACCTGTTTTCTCAAACATAATTTTAGCCGACGAGATTAACCGTACGCCACCTAAAACCCAAGCCGCTTTGTTAGAAGCAATGCAAGAAAAGTCGGTAACCATTTCTGGAGTTGTCAATAAATTACCACAACCATTTTTTGTATTAGCTACCCAAAATCCAATCGAGCAAGAAGGAACTTATCCATTGCCCGAGGCGCAGTTAGACCGTTTTATGTTCGCTATTCAATTGGATTATCCAACTTTTGAAGAAGAAGTACAAGTTGTTAAAGCCACTACATCAGATTGGATTGCTCAAGTAAATCCATTATTTACTGCCGACGAGATTTTAAAATTCCAAAACCTCATTAAACGTGTTCCCGTTGCAGATAATGTAATCGAGTATGCGGTAAAACTTGTTGCAAAAACCAGACCTCAAGGCGAATTTGCAACTGATCTTGTAAAAAAATATATAGATTGGGGAGCAGGGCCAAGAGCTTCACAGAATTTAATTTTAGCAGCTAAAACTCATGCCGTGTTAAATGGTAAATTTTCTCCCGATATCGAAAATGTACAAGCAGTAGCTGTAGGTATTTTACGACATAGAATTGTTAAAAATTACCGAGCAGAAGCCGAAAATATGACCGATGAAAAAATTATTTTTTCACTCTTTTAATCTTGATTTTAACCGCATTCAAAATGCTAATTTGGTATATTTTTACGCTTAAATATTCGAATTTGATAATATAAACTTTTATTTTTGAGTATTTGTAAAATTCAGATAGGTTTTCTTGTAATTATTGAATTTAATTCATCAAAATAGAATAATTATAAATAATAATTCCTGCAAAATAACCAAAAGCTAAATATTTTTAATTTTCATTCAGATTGATTAACTTTGCACGATTTTATATCTGGAATTTAAAACATGTCCTATTTCTAATTTATTGATTAGTTGTTGTTTAGGTTCTTTTTTCTGTGTCATAAAAGTAAGTTTAATCTTCTCAGATTACGAATTTTTAGCCTTTTTGATTCAATACTTAAAGACTAATTTTCAGTAATTCATGATTCAGGAACTATGTATTACAAGAATTTTTTATTTTTAGAAATTTTAAAATATCATTTTTTGATATGTTTTTATTTTTGATATTCAATTAAGACAGTGTAAAATATTTTGTAAATTTTTTTAAAGGTTGAAATATTGAGGTGTTCTTTTTAAATCAACCATTAATACCAATAAATAATACTTATGAACCTTTTTAAGGAATATATCAACGAGATTGAAGAAAGAAAAGGCCAAGGTTTACACCCAAAGCCAATTGATGGTGCTGAATTATTAAGCGAAATCATCGAACAAATTAAAGATGTTAACAACGAAAACCGTGAGGTTTCTGTTAAATTCTTTATCTATAACACATTACCTGGTACAACTCCAGCAGCTGGTGTTAAAGCTAAATTTTTAAAGCAAATCATTTTAGGAGAAGCTACTGTAGCTGAAATCTCTGTTGATTTTGCTTTCGAATTATTATCTCACATGAAAGGTGGTCCTTCTGTAGAGGTTTTATTAGACATCGCTTTAGGTGAAAATGCTGAATTAGCGCAAAAAGCGGCTAACGTATTAAAAACTTTAGTGTTCTTATACGATGCAGATACAGCTCGTTTAGCAGATGCTTACAAAGCAGGTAACACAGTTGCTAAAGAAATTTTAGAAAGCTACGCAGCTGCAGAATTCTTTACAAAATTACCAGAAGTTGCAGAAGAAATTAAAGTAGTTACTTATATCGCTGCAGAAGGTGATATCTCTACCGATTTATTATCTCCAGGTAACCAAGCACACTCACGTTCAGACCGTGAATTACACGGACAATGTATGATGACTCCAACACAACAAGCTGAAATCGTTGCTTTAAAAGCGGCTCATCCAGATGCATCTGTAATGTTAATTGCTGAAAAAGGTACAATGGGTGTAGGTTCATCTCGTATGTCGGGTGTTAACAACGTAGCGTTATGGACTGGTAAACAAGCATCTCCATACGTTCCTTTCGTAAACATTGCGCCAATTGTTGCAGGTACTAACGGTATTTCTCCAATCTTCTTAACTACTGTAGACGTAACTGGTGGTATCGGTATCGACTTACAAAACTGGGTGAAGAAAACAGACGAAAACGGAAATGTGGTTCGTAACGAAGCGGGTGATATTGTTTTAGAACAAGCGTATTCTGTTGCTACAGGTACTGTTTTAACAATCAATACTAAAACGAAAAAATTATACAACGGAGACGTTGAATTAAAAGATATCTCTAAATCTTTCACACCACAAAAATTAGAGTTTATCAAAGCAGGTGGTTCTTACGCTATCGTATTTGGTAAAAAAATTCAAACGTTTGCAGCTCAAACTTTAGGTATCGAGGCTCCAGTGGTTTTCGCACCAGCTAAAGAAGTTTCTGTAGAAGGTCAAGGATTAACTGCTGTTGAAAAAATCTTCAACCGTAACGCAGTTGGTGTAACTCCAGGAAAAACATTACACGCAGGATCAGACGTACGTGTTAAAGTGAACATCGTAGGTTCTCAAGATACAACTGGTTTAATGACAGCTCAAGAGTTAGAGGCAATGGCTGCTACAGTTATTTCTCCAATTGTTGACGGTGCATACCAATCTGGATGTCACACAGCTTCTGTTTGGGATAAAAAAGCACAAAACAACATCCCTAAATTAATGAAGTTTATGAACGACTTCGGGGTAATTACTGCACGTGACCCTAAAGGAGTTTATCACTCAATGACTGACGTTATCCACAAAGTATTAAATGATATCACTATTGATGAGTGGGCAATCATTATCGGTGGTGACTCACATACACGTATGTCTAAAGGTGTTGCTTTCGGTGCCGATTCAGGAACGGTAGCATTAGCTTTAGCAACAGGTGAGGCATCTATGCCAATTCCAGAATCTGTAAAAGTTACATTTAAAGGTGAGATGAAACAACACATGGATTTCCGTGATGTGGTTCACGCTACACAATTACAAATGTTACAACAGTTCGACGGTGAAAACGTATTCCAAGGTCGTATTATCGAGGTTCACATCGGAACTTTATTAGCCGATCAAGCGTTTACATTCACAGACTGGACGGCAGAGATGAAAGCAAAAGCATCGATCTGTATTTCTCAAGACGAAACATTAATTCAATCTTTAGAAATTGCAAAATCTCGTATCCAAATCATGATCGATAAAGGTATGGACAACAAAAACCAAGTATTACAAGGTTTAATTGACAAAGCAAACAAACGTATCGAAGAAATTCGTTCAGGTGAAAAACCAGCTTTACAACCAGATGCTAACGCGAAATACTATGCTGAGGTTGTTATCGATTTAGATATCATTGATGAACCAATGATTGCTGACCCAGACGTGAACAATGCTGATGTTTCTAAACGTTATACGCACGATGTAATCCGCGAATTATCTTACTACGGAAACGATAAAAAAGTAGATTTAGGTTTCGTTGGTTCTTGTATGGTACATAAAGACGATTTAAAAATCGTTTCTCAAATGTTGCGTAATGTTGAAAAACAACAAGGTGAAGTTAAATTCAACGCACCATTAGTTGTGGCTGCTCCAACATACAACATCATCGACGAGTTAAAAGCAGAAGGTGATTGGGAAATGTTACAAAAATACTCAGGTTTCGAATTCTCTGATGCCTTACCAAAACAAACAGCTCGCACAGAGTACGAAAACATTATGTACTTAGAGCGTCCTGGTTGTAACTTATGTATGGGTAACCAAGAGAAAGCTGAAAAAGGAGATACAGTTTTAGCTACTTCAACACGTTTATTCCAAGGACGTGTAGTAGAAGATAGAGCAGACAAAAAAGGAGAGTCTTTATTGGCTTCAACACCAGTTGTAGTATTATCTGCAATCTTAGGACGTATTCCTTCTATCGAAGAGTACAAAGCTGCAGTTGAAGGTATCAACTTAACAAAATTTAAACCAATTTCTACTAAATAATTTTAGATAGATTTTAAATACAAAAAGAGGTAATCGCAAGGTTACCTCTTTTTTTGCTGTTATGTCTCACTAAACTTGTCGAAATGCGTTAGCTGAGCTTGTCCAAGTTTTGGCAGCTGCTAAAGCACCGGGCTATCCGTTTCTAGTCCTCGCTCGTTCCTCGCTGTGGGCTAACCACTACTATCCCTGCTGCAAAATGGCATAGTCACTGATTGATTTCGAAGTCATATCCAAAATCGATAGACTATATTCACTTTTTGTAATTTAGATGTAAGTGTTAAAATTAACATTTTGTATATTTACATCGTAACTTTTTAACTGTAATATAAAAATAAAAAGTAATTAATAACCAAAAACTCATTCAACTACAAAGCTTGTTGTTATCGTGGCTAGCGAGGTTGGATGGAGAGAGAAAATAACTATTAACTACTTGAAAACTTAGATGTCATTAACAATAACCAATAAATCCAAAAGCAAGTGTTCTAAATATGAGTTTAGTATTTATGAGCATAAATTGTCATTAGTAGATTTAGATAATTATATTCTTGAAGTATTGTATGATGAAAACAAATTGAATTATTTGTTTCAAAAAGATATTCCATTATCAGGAAAAGATAGAGTTAAACAATTACAAAGATTTATTAGTAGTTCTTTTAGAAATAAAGAAGAAGAGGTTCTAGATAATGATATATATGCAGATATAGAACTAAATTCAAATCTTGCTACATATTATTCTTTTTTTGCAGAGGCTTTATTAGCACGTTTAAATATTGATTTTATAGATTTAGACTTAGTTACTGCTGTTTTAAAAATTGGTGATAATATTAAAATAACTGGTAATGGAGCTGATGTATGCATGTTTTCAAAGAATAATTTGGTTCTTGGAGAAGCTAAATTTTATGGCGATTTATATAATGGAGCATATAAAATAGTAAAAGATAAATCATTCATAAGTAAATTAGACGACTATATATCTAGAATAAATAGTACTGATAATATAACTATAAAAGGAATTAATGGTGATATTACGATTCTTACAGAAGAAGAGATTAAAAAAATTTCTTTAATTCTATCAGGATTTGTTTTACACACTCAAGATTTGAAAATTTCGAATTATAACAAAGCTTATAATTTAGTTGAAACAATAGCTATAAAAGACTTTCCGAGTCATTATAAAATTCATTTATATCATTTACCAATTGAGTCAAAAAATGAATTAATATTTAAAGCACAACGAAAAGCATTGGATTTAATAATTAAAGAAAAAGGTTTATGATTAATTCGAACGAAACATTAATAAATCAAGATAATCGTGAAGTTATTATTAAAAAACTTGACGAATCAAATGAAAATGTGGAACTAGAAGATCTATTTCTTTTTGATTTATCTCCATATTATGAGGAAAAATTAGATAATTCATTTTTTTCTAAACAATTAGAATTTATTCAAGAAAAAAACAGATTAAAGCATAATCCAGAAATTTCATTTACATCTGAGCAAATTAGAATTTATAATGGAATAATTGAGAATAAAAGATGTATTGTTTCTGCTCCAACTAGTTTTGGTAAAACGATGCTAGTTAAAGAGTATATCTTCAACTTTCAACCAGATAAAGTCGTTTTTATTGTTCCAACTAATTCATTAGCGGATGAATTATTAGATGATTTCAAAACTATTTTTACTAGTAATGGATATGTTGTTTTTGACTCTATTAAAAATACAGAATCCATATTAGAAAAAAGTATCTTTATAGGTACTCAGGAAAAATATTATAATTTTAAAAATTTCTATGAGGATAACATTGATTTATTTGTAATAGATGAAGCATATAAGCTTACAGATCCAATTAAAGGAAGTAGAGAAGTTTTATTGAACCGCTCACTTGTTGATACTTTAGAAAAATCTGATAAGCTGATTTTACTGATGCCACTGGTCAACTCTATCATGGGATTAGAAAATTATGATTTCAAAATATTACAATCTGATTATGCACCAGTAGCTAAAAACTTTAATGGTATAAAGGACTTGAATAAACTAATTAATCAAGAAATCTTAAATAATGAAAGTATAAATCTTGTTTATTATAATTCACCTTCAGAATTAGAAAAATCGTATTTGAAGCACTTTCAAACACTTAATAATGCAATAGAACTAAAAGATAGTTGGACTCAAAGAGTTGAAGAAGATTTTCATCCTGATTGGTTACCTATACAAGCCCTAAAATCTGGAATAGGAATTCATTATGGACCAATGCCAAAGTTTGTACAAAAAAAAGTTATTGATTTATTTAAATCAAATCAATTAAAGAATGTTTTAGCTACGAACTCAATTATTGAAGGTGTAAATACTCCTACAAAAAACAAGATTATTATAACATTAAAAAAAAAGAAAGTAAATTACTTTT
>CANRKI010000041.1 GCA_947631175.1 uncultured Flavobacterium sp. | reverse complement strand
TCCGATAGAATATCGAACTCATTTTTATAATAATTAATTTTTTAATCTGTCCAAACTTTTGGGTGCAGTCCATATTTGGTGGCTTTTTTGTATTTATAAATTGGTAATATATTCTCCAAAATAATAATCATCATAAACAAAATTACTTTCAGCATTAGAAAGTAAAACGTTTTTAAAACGAATATCGTGCGAATAACCTGTTAAAACAGAAATTCCAGTAATTTCGTTAGTTGTGTATTTTTCACTTGTTACAATCTCAATTGTCCCGCCAGCTGCCGCAAGCCACTCGTTGCTAACTGTTGGTGTAGCAGGCGGTATATCACTACAAATAATATTTGCGTTTACCGTACCAGAATATTTTCTGTAAATTAACTGATTCGCTGTTAAAGTATGTACTTTTGGCGCATCTATAGTCGATAATGTTGCGTCAAAATAATTGGCAGGAATATTAATCAATAACAATTCACTTCCGTTTACTTTAAATAATAAACCAGTTGGTGTTGTATTATTGCCACATTTTGAGATAGTGGTATTATCGAAACTTAAATTTTCAATCACCAAATCTCCATCATCACAACTGTACAATAATGTAGCTAAGGCTAATGTATATAGTATTTTTTTCATCATTCGAATATTAAGATACAAAAATAATATTTTTTATTATATTTTAGTTTTAATTCCAAAAATCTGTAGGTGGATTTAAATTATAAATTTTTATTTTCTAGAAATTTTAAAAAATGCTTAAAAAAGCCTCGTGCTTTATTATATTTGATGCCAACTAAAACCTGATTCTTTAAAATGAGTGATTCAAATCTAAAAACAAATTACCCTGCTTTATACACTTTAGTGCTTGTATTTTTTTTCTGGGGATTTATAGCTGCCGGAAATAGTATTTTCATTCCGTTTTGTAAAAGTTATTTTTCGCTAGATCAATTTCAATCTCAATTAGTAGATTTTGCCTTTTACACTGCGTATTATTTGGGCGCTTTAATATTGTTTGCATTTGGAAATTCGTCTAATAAAGATTTAGTAAGTTCATGGGGTTATAAAAAAAGTATCGTTTACGGACTTTTATTTTCGGCCTTTGGTGCTGCTGCGATGATTGTTGCCGTAGAGGTGAATTTATACGTAGGCATGTTAGTTGGACTTTTTATTGTGGCTCTTGGCTTTTCTCTACAACAAACAGCCGCTAATCCATTCGCAATTTCCTTGGGCGATCCTAAAACAGGTGCAGATCGTGTAAATTTAGGTGGTGGTATCAACTCGTTTGGAGCTACAATCGGACCTTTAATTATTGCTTTTGCTTTGTTTGGCTCAGCACAAATGGTAACCGAATCTCAAATAAAATTATTATCGTTAAATAAAGTAGTTATACTTTATGCTTGTGTAGGTGTTTTGTTTTTAATTGCTGCAGCTATGTTTTTTTTCTCTAAAAAAGTTCCAGCAGGCATCACAAGCGAAAAAGTCGAAAAATCCAATAAAGCCTTAACTTTATTATTAGTACTTACTGTATTATTAGGTGTTTGCTTTACACCAGTTTTTAATAGTTATAAAAGTGAAGAAGCTATTAAATTAGAAAAGTTACAAGCAGAATATAATTTAATTTTAGAACAATTAAAACCATACTCGGACACACAATTGCAAACCGACGTTATGGCGCAAGTAATGATTGAAACCAGAAATAATCTTTCGGTCGAAATCAAACCTTTGCTAGATAATCTTGAATATACTCGTATGTACTGGTTAATTGCTGCTTTTGTTGCGGTAATTGTTGTTTTACTATCAGCATTATTTTTCTCTAAAAAATCTGCTACAGGTTGGGGAGCGATGCAATATCCACAATTGGTTTTAGGAATGTTAGCTATCTTTTTATATGTTGGAGTAGAGGTAGCCGTTGGAAGTAATTTAGGCGAATTACTAACTTTAAAAGAATTTGGAGGTTTATCATCTTCAGAAATTGCACCTTACATTTCAATGTATTGGGGAAGTTTAATGATTGGACGCTGGGCTGGTGCGGTAAGCGTATTTAAATTATCTGACGCTAAAAAGCAATTGCTAATTATTGTGGTTCCATTTATTGCCTTAGCCGTTATTTTTGGAGCTAATTTAATCGCAAAACAAGATATGTCTAATCTATACTATTATTTTATTTGCGTTATTTTTCAAATTATAGCGTTAAAAGTAAGTAAAAACAAACCAGCGCGTACTTTAATGGTATTTGCTGTTTTTGGTATGATTGCAATGTTTGTTGGTTTAATTACAACCGGAATGGTTGCTATTTATGCCTTTTTATGTGGCGGTTTAGCTTGTTCGATTATGTGGCCAGCTATTTTTAATCTATCTCTTTTAGGATTAGGAAAATATACTTCGCAAGGATCCGCATTTTTGGTAATGATGATTTTAGGCGGAGGAATTATTCCTCCAATTCAAGGGAAAATGTCGGATATAATAGGTATTCATCAATCTTATATTCTTTCCTTTTTATGTTTTACTTATTTGTTTTTATTTGCAATAGGTGTTCGTAAAATTCTTTTAAAACAAAATATTAACATTGATGAATAACAAACATAAAAAATCAATAAAATAAATGTTCGGAACAAGGTTAAGTTGTAACTTTGTTCCGAATTTTTTTTAATCATAATGCAAGCAAAAAAATATTACATCGCCGCATTATCAGCGTTTATTTTGTGGGGATTTTTTAGTTTGGCGTTAAAACCAATTAAACATTTTCCGTCGTTAGATATTTTATTCTATCGCGTTTTTTTCTCTGCTTTTTTAATCACGGTAATCAATTTAGTTTTTAGACAAAAAGTTTTAAAACAAAATTTTACGTTGTTTAAATCCTTATCAACTTCCGAAAAAAAAACAATCATTCGATTAAGTGTTTTAGGAGGTGTTTTATTAAGCTTTAATTGGTTTATTTTTATTTATGTAATTAACCAAGTAAACATACAAGCCGGTTCGTTTGGTTATTTAATTTGTCCAATTGTAACCACTATTTTAGCTTTTTTTATTTTAAAAGAAAAGCTAAACAAATGGCAAAAAATATCCATTGTAATTAGTATTATAGCTTGTGCTATTTTAGGATTTAATAGTTTAAAAGACATTGCTTTTAGTCTAATGATTGCCCTTTCGTATGCGATATACCTTATTTCTCAGCGAAAAAACAAAGTTTTAGATAGTTTTTTATCTTTAAACATTCAAGTTCTGGTTATGCTTTGCATCATAGCGCCGTTTTATCCTAAATTTTCAGGACCAGTTCCAACCGAAGATATTTTTTACATCTGTTTATTTTTTATAGTTGTATTTTTTACGGTAATTCCACTGTTTTTAAACCTATACGCACTTTCGGGTGTTAGCTCATCAACAGTAGGAATCATGTTATATATAAATCCTATTTTTAATTTCTTTTTAGCTGTTTTTTACTTTAAAGAAGCAGTAACATCTGTACAATTAGTAGGATATTTAATCATCATTTGCTCGGTAATTTTATTTAATAAAGAAGTACTTTTTCCGAACAAAAAAAACTTAATCGTTACAAAATAATGGAAAAAATATATTTAGACAACGCCTCAACCACCTGTCTTATTCCCGAAGTTATTGAGGTGATGACGGACGTTTTAAAAAACACGTACGGAAATCCTTCCTCAACTCATGCTTTTGGCCGTTCGGCTAAAGTTTTAGTCGAAACCGCTCGAAAATCCATTGCCAAACAAATAAATGCACAAGCAACCGAAATTGTTTTTACATCATGTGGAACCGAGGGCGATAATTGGGTTTTGAGTGCTGCGGTTAACGATTTAAATGTAACACGAATTATAACCACCAAAATCGAGCATCACGCTGTTTTACATACGCTCGAAATTTTAAAACTTAAAAATCCCGAGCTCGAAATTGTTTATTTAGATTTAAACCAGAATGGAAATATAAATCACAACCAATTGCAAAACCTGCTCGAAGCTTCTGATAAAAAAACATTAGTAAGCTTAATGCATGTGAATAACGAAATAGGGACGGTATTAAACCTAAAAAAAGTTGGAGAATTATGCGCATATAACAATGCATATTTTCACAGCGACACCGTTCAATCAGTAGGAAAAGAAATTATTGACGTTCAAAGTTTTAATATTGATTTTTTAGTTGCAAGCGCGCACAAATTTCACGGTCCTAAAGGAGTTGGTTTTATTTATTTAAAGAAAAACACCATCATTCAACCTTTAATTCACGGCGGAGAACAAGAAAAAGGTCTACGTGCCGGAACCGAGGCTGTACATCAAATTGTAGCCATGGCAAAAGCATTAGAAATTGCGTATCAAAATCTAGAAAACTACAAAAATCAAATATCAGAATTAAAAAACTACGCCATTACAAGTTTAAAAACTGCGTTCCCAGATCTAAAAATTAACGGTGGTGAACAGGCTTTTTACAACATTTTAAATATTGTTTTACCTGTTTCTGCCGATAAAACAGCCATGATTTTATTCTATCTCGACATGCAAGGAATCGCCGTTTCTCGCGGTAGCGCTTGCCAATCTGGAAGTATAAAACCATCGCACGTTTTGGCAGAAATTCTATCTCCAACCGATCTGCTTTTACCTAGTTTACGTATTTCTTTCAGCCATTTTAACACAAAATCAGAGATCGATTATCTAGTAAAAGCTTTAAAAAACATGTAATAATTTGGGCGTAACCCGCCAATAAAAACGGGTTTTCATGCTAAATCAATTGCGGCGGGTCGTGCTTTTCGCTATATCTTTTTACATT
The DNA here is from genome assembly GCA_947631175.1 of uncultured Flavobacterium sp. Classification (GTDB taxonomy): domain Bacteria; phylum Bacteroidota; class Bacteroidia; order Flavobacteriales; family Flavobacteriaceae; genus Flavobacterium. The sequence continues at coordinate 14,098 of CANRKI010000041.1, read as the reverse complement.
AGCTTCGTAATCCTCAGCCAATCTAAAAAGGATGTCGCTACAATCACTTACGCGCTGCGCATAAAAAAACAAAAAGCTGTCTAAATTTTTAGACAGCTTTTTTATATTATTCGTTTTTTAAAACAAAAGTATGGCAACCTACAATTGCTGCTGTTTCTGTTCTAAGTCGCGTGTGACCTAGCGAAACAGGTATAAAATTTTTAGATAATGCCGTGTCAATTTCCTTAGTCGAAAAATCGCCTTCAGGACCAATTAGCAAAGTATATTTTTTATTGATCTCAAAAGCATCACGTAATAATTTTTTATTTCGTTCTTCGCAGTGCGCAATAAATAAATCGCCATCTAAATCCAAAGCCATAAATTGCTTAAACGTAATTGGTTCGTTTAATTTTGGCATATAAAATTGATTCGATTGTTTCATCGCCGATTGAATTATTTTATCAAATCGCTCAGTTTTAATTACCTTTCGTTCCGAATTGTCACAAATAATTGGGGTAATTTCATCTACTCCAATTTCTGTAGCTTTCTCCAAAAACCACTCGTAACGATCGTTCATTTTAGTTGGTGCGACAACCAAATGGATATAAAAGTTGTTTTTTTCTTGTGTTTTAATATCCGTTATTTTAACGGTACATTTTTTTTCAGAAGCCAAAGTAATTACAGAGGTGTATAAACTTCCTCTTCCATCGGTAATATAAATATTTTGACCTTCTGTTTTGCGTAAAACTTTTACAATATGTTTACTTTCTTCTCGATCAAATGAAAAATCAGTAGCAGTAACGTCTATGTCTGAGGTGTAAAATAATTGCATTAAAATTCTAATCTAGCTTGGTTAGTAACATTTTTATCGGCAAACTTTTCGTTTAAATAGTAATGATATCCTACAATTCCTATCATTGCCGCATTATCTGTTGTATATTGAAATTTTGGAATAAAAGCTTTCCATTTGTATTTTGTTTGTGCTTCTGTTAAGGCCTGTCTGATACCCGAATTTGCCGAAACACCACCACCAATTGCAATTTGCTTAATACCAGTTTCGTTAACTGCAATTTTTAATTTATCCATTAAAATATTAATGATTGTGTATTGTATTGAGGCACAAATATCATTCATATTTTCGGCAATAAAGTTTGGGTTTTCAGCTGTTTGTTTCTGTAAAAAATACATAATTTGCGTTTTTAATCCACTAAACGAAAAGTTCATACCTTCAACTTTTGGTTTAGTAAAAGAATATGCTTTAGGATTTCCTAATTTTGCATTTTTATCAATAAGTGGTCCGCCAGGATAAGGTAAACCTAATAATTTAGCCGATTTATCAAAAGCTTCACCAACAGCATCATCAGTCGTTTCACCTAAAATCTCCATTTCAAAAAAGTTTTTCACTTTAACTATTTGCGTGTGACCGCCAGAAATTGTTAGTGCTAAAAACGGAAATTCAGGTTTATCAAAACCTTCTTCATCAATAAAATGTGCTAAAATATGCGCGTGCATGTGGTTTACTGCAATTAACGGAATCTGCAAAGCATGCGATATAGATTTAGCAAACGAACCTCCAACAAGTAAAGATCCCATTAACCCTGGACCTTGTGTAAAAGCGATTCCGCACAATTGTTCTTTAGTGATGCCGGCTTCTTTAATAGCTACATCTACCACAGGTACAATATTTTGCTGATGCGCTCTTGAGGCCAATTCCGGAACAACACCTCCGTATTTTTGATGAATACTTTGTGAAGCAACAACATTTGATAGTACTTTGTTGTTACATAAAACAGCAGCACTTGTATCGTCACAAGAACTCTCGATCGCTAATATATATACGGGTTTGTTTTCCATAAAAAAGGTATAATTTTTGATTGAAAATATACGAAGTCTGTATTATCTTTGAGCTATATTTTTTTTAATAGCGTTCAGGCTTTCTATTAAAATATATTTCCAGTACAAAATTATAATAAAATAAGGTATCAAAAAATTAAATAAAATATTAAAACGTGTATTTTTAGCTATTATACTATTGCTTTTGCTACTTAGTATCTTGGCTTTAATGCCTTTTTTTCAATCGTTTTTAGGAAAAATAGCGACCAACAAGCTTAACCAAGCGTTGGGAACGCAAATTTCTGTCGAGAAAGTTCATATATCCGTGTTTGGTGACGTCGATTTAAAAGGATTATACGTTCAGGACCATCACAAGGATACGCTTTTGTATGTGAATAATGTTCGCACAAGTTTATTAAATGTAAAGCAAATTACGGATTCTAAAATATTTTTAAGTAAGGCACAATTACACGGTTTCAACTTAAAAATAAAAAAATATAAAGGCGAATCGCAAACAAGTTTAGACGTTTTTGTTAGTAAAGTAGATGACGGAAAACCTGGTTCAGGAAAGTTTAGATTGTCTTCTGATAACATTAAAGCGTTTAATTCTCGATTCAGAATTATCAATGAAGACAATGCGAATCAAACGTCGTTAGATTTTACGAATCTAAATGGCGATTTGGACCGTTTTTTAATTAAAGGTCCAGAGGTTACTGCTTTTATAAAAAAAATAGATTTTAACGATCACCGAGGGTTAAAAGTGAATCACCTTTCGGGAGATTTTTTATACAATAAAACCAATTTATACGTAAAGCAATTAAATCTTAAAACACCATTTTCAACAATCGAAGCGGATGTGGAAATGATTTATAAACCCAAATATTTTCAGGATTTCACTAATAAAGTGGTTATTGATGCAGATATAAAAAGAAGTAAAATTGCTGCGAATGACTTAAATCTATTTTATCCCGAGTTTGGCACCAACCAATTTTTTTACTTAAAAGCACACGCTAAAGGTTTATTAAACGATTTTACCATAAGTAATTTATCTTTATATCATACTTCTGATTCAGAAATTATTGGTAAAACGCGTTTTGAGAATTTATTTGATAAAGATAAAACCTTTAAGATGGCGGGTAACTTTGCTAAAGTTAAAACCTCGTATCAAAAAACTAAATTTATTTTACCTCAAGTTTTAGCAGATAAACTTCCAATTTTGCTTGATAATTTAGGCGAAGTTTTATTGGTAGGCGATGTTGATGTTACCACTCAAGATTTATTTGCCGATGTTAGTTTGCTTTCTGGAATAGGAAAAGCAGAAGCAGTTTTAAATTTAAATGGTTTCAATGATAAGGATAATGTATTATACAATGGTGATATTGTTTTAGATGATTTTAATATTGGCCACTTACTTTCTCAAAAGTCACTTAAAAAAGCAACACTAAGCTTATCGGTTGATGGAAAAGGATTCACTAAAAAAGGATTGGATACATCTGTTATAGGTTTTGTAGATAAATTTTACTTTTCGGGGTACACTTACACTAATATCGAAATTGACGGGAACTTTAAATTACCTTACTTTAAAGGTTATTTAAACAGTAACGATCCAAATTTAAAAATGGATTTTAGTGGATTAATTAATTTACAAGATCAACACAAAGAATTTGATTTCACCGCTCACGTAGATTACGCAAATCTACACCTTTTTAATATTCGTAAAAAAGACGAAACGGCAATTTTTAGAGGAAACTTTAAAGTAAAAGCCGAAGGAAATTCTATTGATGATATTGAAGGAATTGCAATTATTACTGATGTTGCCGTAATGACAACCTATAAAGACTACTTTTTTGATGATTTTGAGATTACATCCTCATTTGATGATCAAAAAATAAGAACCGTTACCATTGATTCTCCAGATATTATATCAGGAAAAGTTTCCGGAATTTTCAAAGTTAATCAAGTAAACCAATTGGTTCAAAATGCCTTAGGAAGTTTATTCTCAAACTATTCGCCGTTTAAATTATCTGCTGGACAATTTATCGATTTTGACTTTTCTATCTACAATAAAATCATTGAAGTTTTTGATTCAAGAATTAATGTAGCCGAGCAAACCCATTTAAAAGGTCGAATTGATGGCGATCAAAACGATTTTAAAATGAACTTTACATCGCCAGAACTATTGATTTATAACAACGGTTTCGAAAATGTAAATCTTCAGATAAATAACAAAAACCCACTTTTTAATACTTATATCGAAATGGATAGTTTGAAAATGGCAAACTATAAAATTTCAGATTTTAGTTTAATCAACCTAACCATGAACGATAGTATGTTTGTACGTTCAGAGTTTAAAGGTGGCGCCAAATCTCAAGATTTTTATAACATAAATTTATATCATACAATTGATCAGGATAACAAATCGGTTGTTGGTTTTAAAAAATCCGAAGTTTCTTTCCGTGATTTTTTATGGTTTATTAATGAAAACGAATCCAATCACGACAATAAAATCATTTTTAATAAATCTTTAAATGATTTTGAAGTCAAAAACATTTCACTTTCGCACGAAGGGCAGCAAATGAATTTAAATGCTATACTAAAAGGCGAGGATTACAAAGACATTAATTTGGATTTTAACGATGTTGATTTAGCCAAAATAGCACCATCTACCAATAACTTAACATTTGCAGGAACCATTGATGGCTCCATTCAAGTTAAACAATTACAACCCGATCAGTACAAACCAACAGCCGATATTCATATCGAGAAATTTATTCTGAACGATCAGCATATTGGAGACTTAAAATTTAATGTTGTTGGAGATGATAAATTCCGAAAGTTTAACGTTGATACACGAATTGTTGATCAAGGAGCCGAGAAACTTTATCTAACTGGTGCTATTGATTTTGAAAGTGATAAAAAAGGAAAACTAGATTTAGAGGTTGGTTTAGACAAGTTTAAAATGGTACCGCTCGAAAAAGTTTTAGGAACCATTTTTAAAAATATTAGAGGCTTCGCTTCTGGTAAAGCTCTTGTAGAAGGTAATTTAACCGATCCAGAGATTAATGGCCGTGTTTACTTAAATGATGCCGGAATGCAAATTCCGTTTTTAGGTATTGATTTTGATATGGAGCAAAACGCATCGATTGATGTAACCGAGAATCAATTTTTATTGCGTCACATTAAAGTGACCGATACCAAACACAATACATTGGCTTACATCGACGGTTCCGTGCGTCATAAACGCATGCAAGATTGGTTTTTGGATGTAGATGTAACCTCTAAAAACATGCTGATTTTAGATACAAAAGACGATTTAGAAAAACCATTTTACGGAACCGCATTTATTGATGGTAAAGCAAATATATCCGGACCAACAAACTCATTAGTTATCGATATTGAGGCGAAATCAAATCCTGGAACCACAATTAAGTTACCTTTAGGTGATACAGCTGGTGGATTAGGCGATAACTCTTTTATTCATTTTTTAAGTTTAAAGGAGAAAGAAGCGCTTAAAAAAGGTCTCGAAGTTAACGACAAATCAATATCAGGTATCGAAATGAATTTTAATTTAGATATTACTCCTGATGCTGAAATTGAAATTATTTTAGATCGAAACTCTGGCCACGGAATGAAAGGTAGAGGTGTTGGATCTATAAATATGGAAATTAATACTCTTGGTAAATTCCGTATGGTAGGAGATTATCAAGTTTGGGACGGAGAATATAATTTTAAATACGGTGGCCTGATTGATAAAAAATTTGAAGTTAAAAAGTTCTCGACTATTCGTTGGGCAGATGGAAACCCAATGAACGCTATTTTAAATTTACAAGCGGTTTACAAAACGGAATCAAACCCAGCAATTCTGTTAGAAAATCCATCTTTTAATCGAAAAATTCCAACCGAGGTTGTAATTGATTTAAGCGGAAACCTTTCAAGTCCTCAACCCGATTTCTTGATTAATTTTCCTAATTTAAGTTCGGTTTTAAAATCCGAGATTGACTATAAACTGCAAGACAAAGATGCCAGACAAACACAAGCTATGGCTTTGTTAACCGGAGGTGGATTTTTAACTCAAGAAAATGCGGCAAACGCTGTTTACGGTTCTATTTTTGAACGTGCAGGAAGTTTATTTAGCGACATTTTTGCAGGAGATGAAGAAGTGGTAAAAGTTGGTTTTAATTATACGCAAGCCGATAGGAACCCGTATTTACAAACCGAAGGTCGTGTTGGAGTAACTCTTTCAACAAATATTAACGAAAGAATTACTGTTAACGGTAAAGTTAGAGTTCCGGTTGGAGGTACAGAAGAGTCAACGATTATTGGTGATATTGAAATTGCATTACGTTTAAATGAAGATGGAACTTTAAATGCTCGTGTTTTTAACCGCGAAAATGATATTTATTATTTTGGAGAAGGTATTCGATATACACAAGGAGTAGGAATAAGTTACCAAGTAGATTTTGATACCTTTAAAGAATTTTTATCTAAAATCATTAAAAAAGCTTCAAAACAAGAAAAAGAAAGTAAAGCAACGGATCAGTTACCAGATTCTGAACTTTCACCCGAGTTTATCAAATTTATTGAGTCTAGAAAAAACAGACCTAATTTACCCGATCAACCCAAAACAGAAGGTCCTTTAAGGGTCCCAGAATTAGACTAAATACCTACAAATATTGAATCCGTAATTAATAAATTACGGATTTTTTTTATTAAATTTACTTAAGAGAATAAGTTGGATATGGAAAATAAAATTAAAAATATTGCTGTTTTAACATCTGGAGGAGATTCTCCTGGAATGAACGCAGCTATTCGCGCTGTAGTCCGTGCTTGTGCGTATTACAACGTAAAATGTACCGGAATTTATCGTGGATTTCAAGGGATGATCGAGAATGATATGATCGAAATGGGACCACGTTCGGTTAAAAATATTGTAAATAGAGGAGGAACTGTTTTAAAATCCGCTCGTTCTAAAGAATTTATGACTACAAAAGGTCGTAAAAAAGCGTTCGAAAATTTAAAAGAAAATCAAGTAGATGCCCTTGTAATTATTGGTGGAGACGGAAGTTTTAAAGGCGGATTAACTTTATACGACGAATATAAATTGCCTGTTATTGGTATTCCTGGAACAATTGATAACGATATAGCAGGAACATCACATACTATTGGCTTTGATACTGCGTTAAACACTGTGGTTGATGCAATTGATAAAATTAGAGATACCGCCAATTCACACAATCGATTGTTTTTTATTGAAGTTATGGGACGTGATGCCGGACATATAGCTTTAAATGCTGGAATTGGAGCTGGTGCCGAAGAAATTTTAATTCCCGAAGAAAATATTGGATTAGAAAAATTGGTAGAATCTTTAGAAAAAAGCAAATGCTCGGGTAAAACATCTAGTATTGTTGTTATTGCAGAAGGAGATTCTATTGGAAAAAATGTTTTTGAGTTAGGCGAATATGTAGAAAAAAATATGCCAGAATATGACGTTCGTGTTTCTGTTTTAGGACACTTACAGCGTGGAGGCTCTCCTAGTTGTTTTGATCGTGTTTTAGCTTCACGCTTAGGAGTTAAAGCAGTCGAAAGTTTACTAGAAGGAAAAACAAATGTTATGGTTGGTTTACTAAACGATAAAGTAGCTTTAACGCCGTTAGAAAAAGCGGTAAAAGGTGAAAGTGGCGTAGATCAAGAGTTAATAAAAGTATCGGATATTGTATCCATTTAAAAAATCCAAAATAATAAACATGGAAAAAATTAAATTAGGAATTAATGGTTTTGGTCGTATTGGCCGTTTAGTATTAAGAGAATCTTTTGAAAGAAACGATATACAAGTTGTTGCAGTTAATGATTTATTAGAGATTGATCACTTAGCTTATTTATTAAAATACGATTCGGTTCACGGGCGTTTTAATGGTACGGTTGAGGTTGATGGAAATAACTTAATTGTAAATGGAACAAAAATTAGAGTAACAGCCGAAAAAGATCCAAAAAATTTAAAATGGAACGAAGTAGGAGCAACTATTGTTGCAGACTGTACTGGGGTTTTTAAAACGTTAGAGTCAGCAAATCAACATATTATTGCTGGTGCGAAAAAGGTAATCATTTCTGCTCCTTCAGACGATGCCCCAATGTACGTTATAGGAGTTAACGAACACGAGTTAAAAGCAGAACATACAATTGTTTCTAACGCTTCGTGTACAACAAATTGCTTGGCACCAATGGCTAAAGTTTTGGATAAACATTTTGGAATTGTTGAGGGATTAATGACAACCGTTCACGCTGTAACTGCAACGCAATTAACAGTAGATGGGCCGTCTAAAAAAGATTATAGAGGCGGACGTTCTGCAATGAACAATATCATTCCAGCATCTACAGGTGCGGCAAAAGCAGTAACAAAAGTACTACCGCAATTAAAAGGAAAATTAACAGGCATGTCGTTACGTGTTCCAACAGTTGATGTATCTGTTGTTGATTTAACTGTTCGATTAGAAAAAGCAACTTCATACGACGCGATTATTAAAGCTTTTGAGGCAGAAGCAGCAGGAGATTTAAAAGGGATTTTAAGTGTTACAAACGACGATGTAGTTTCTCAGGATTTTGTGTCAGAAACCCATACTTGCGTAATTGATACTAAAGCCGGAATTGCCTTAAACGAAAACTTCTTTAAAATTATTGGTTGGTACGATAACGAATATGGTTATTCAGCAAAATTATTAGATTTAGCAGCTGTAATGGCTTCAAAATAATTTATTCTAAATCCCGATTTTCTAATCGGGATTTTTTATTTTTACTCAAATTTAAGATTATGAAATTAATAGTTGATAGCGGCTCTACCAAAGCAGATTGGATTGCTATTCACTCGGATAATAGCACAAAAAAATTTTCGACCTTAGGATTAAATCCGGAAGTGTTATTGGTTGATGAATTGATGAATCGATTAGACGCTTCGCTTGAAATTCTTGAAATTAAAGATCAAGTAAACGAGGTGTTTTTTTATGGTTCGGGTTGTGGTACCGAGCGAATGAAAAATCATTTAAAAGCTATCTTACAAGAATATTTTACTACAGCAACTATTACTGTTTTAGAAGATACATATGCCGCGGTTTACGCAACAACACCAAAAGGTGAGCAGGCTATTGTTTGTATTTTAGGAACAGGTTCTAATTGTAGCTATTTTGATGGTGAAATGTTACACCAAAAAATTCAATCTTTAGGATATTTAATAATGGATGATGCTGGTGGAGTACAGTTTGGGCGTTTATTATTGCGCGAATTTTATTACAATCAAATGCCACAAGAAATTGCCAAAGCTTTTGCTGAAAGCAATGAGGTTGATCCAGACTTTATTAAACATAATCTTTACAAGTTGCCTAATCCAAACGCATATTTGGCACAAATCGCAAAGTTTATCTTTACTCATAAAAATCATTCGTATATAAAAATGTTGATAGAGCAGGAGTTTGAACGATTTGTGAAATATCATATTTTACAATTTCCGCAGGCTACCTCAATCCCAATTCATTTCATTGGATCCTTAGCTTTTTATTTACAAGACGAGTTGAAGGAAATTTTAGCAAAACACCATCTAAAAATAGGAAATGTTTATCAAAAACCTATTGATGGATTAATTCATTATCATCAAAATTAAAAAATATGGAAATTGCAGTAATTGCTCATGATGGCATGAAGGCCGACATGGTTCAGTTTTTAAATAATAATTTAGAATTTTTACGAAGACCAGAAATTCATATTATCGCAACAGGAACAACGGGTACAAAAGCCGAGAAGTTAGGTTTAACGATTACTAAGTTTTTATCAGGTCCAAAAGGAGGTGACGCCCAAATTGCAGCTCGTGTGGCAGAGGGAAAAACGAATATGGTGATTTTTTTTAAAGATCCAATGTCAAGCCATCCGCATGAACCAGACATTAATATGTTAATTCGTATTTGCGATGTTCACGATGTGCCTTTGGCTACTAACGATGCAACAGCACAATTGCTTTTTGAAGCGATTGAAAATAGATTAAAATAAAGATTAAACCCCAAAAGATGCACTTTTGGGGTTTTCTTTTATCTTTTATTAGTTTTATTACTAGAATTTGTTAATTCATCAACTGTTTTAAGTTCAACAAAGGTTGTTGTAACAAATTTTATATTGGCTTCTTCAAAAACATTTCGAATATTTCGGGCTAAATCTGATCGAGTAAAAAACATATTGTCTGGATCAAAAGTGTAGGCATTTAATTCGTAAGTTGCGCTTAAATCGCCAAAATCTACTTGTAAAACATAAGGCGGAATGTCTTTGGTTATATTGTTTGTACGTAAAGCAGCCTCAATTAATCGTTGCTCAATAATATTGGCGTTATAATCGTATCTGGTTTTTAAACGCACGCTTAAAGCTAGCCCTTTTTTCTTTCCAATGGAAGAATAATTAATGGTATGATCGTTTAAAATAGATGAGTTAGGAACAGTTATATCTTCATTATTAAATGTGCGTAAACGTGTGACTAAAACATTTTTTTCAATAACAACGCCAACAATACTTTTGGTTTTAATCCAATCTCCAACTTTAAAAGGTCGCATATAAGTGATTACCAAACCAGAAACTGCATTTGATATTGCTGAGGATGATCCGATGGAAATTAAAACCCCTAAAAATACTGAAACACCTTTAAAAGCAACAGAATCTGCACCGGGTAATAATGGGAAAACAATGATTAAAATAAAAATGTTTAATACAAAACGAATTAGCGAAAACGTTGGCGAAGCCCATTCCGGATAAAAACCTTTGATGACTAAATTTTCGCGAGCAATTTCGATTGAAAAAAACTTGAGTGAACGAATTATAAAACGTCCAATAGCTATAATTAATGCAATTTTAATTAGGTTTGGGATGTAATTAAAAATAGCATTTTTGATACTAATTAGTGGATCTTCTAACCAAATTCTTACATCATCAACCCAAACAGAAGTTTGTGGGAAAAGTTTTAAAGCTAATGGTACAATTGAGAATATGGTTATGATGTATAGTATGAATTTTAAAACATCAAAAAATTTATCTATAATTAAGTTAAGTTGCTCTCTTTTAAATAACTGATAGTTTTTTACTTTTATTCCATTCGCTAAAAAAGTATCGTTTTTAGAAATTTTAGTCTTAAAAAAATTAATAACCCTATTTATGAGCTGAAATAAAATAAATAACGCAATAATGAAAAGCAGTAATTGCCCGTAGCGTATTAATTTAAATTTAAACGAATTTGCTTTTTGGTGTTTTTTAATTGCATTGCCAATATTGTCTTTGTATTCTTTAGCTAATTGATTCGGGGATTTTCCAATCCAAAGCGCGTCTAAATCGGTTATTGAGGTTAAAATGTTGTTATTATATATTAAACTTACTAAATTTTCTGATTCAACAATTTTTAAGGAATCTTTATTGAAGGTGTTAGAATTATAGACTGTTATGATTTTTGATAAATCATGTGCTACACGATCTGTTGGTTGAAATGGACCTAAAGCTGTATATATATTATAAAGTGTATCGTTTTGAAAAATTACTGGCAAACCTTCGGTTTTGGCCTTGTAACTTTCAATTTCTTGTTTTCGTTTTACAAGATTCAACGAATCTTCTTTTTTTAGTTGTTTTAAAATCTCATCTTTTTGATTATTTTCTTTAATATCAATTAAATTTTTAATCTCTTTAATTAAAAGTTCGATTTTAGCAGAATCTTTAGCACGTAAGTTTTTAACCTGATCTAATTCTTTTTCAAGATCAGAAGTAGTTTGTGCGTAAAAAAATAAGGGTAGTAAAAATGAAATGAAGGTGAAAATTTTATTCAAAACAGGTGTTTTTATTTACGTTTTAAATATAACGATTTTATGAATAATTGATTGTGTTTTGAATAAAAAAAGACCAAACGATTATGTTTGGTCTTAGTCTCATTATTTTTTTATAATTTTTTGAGTGATCATTCCTTTGTCGGTTTGTATTTTTACTAAGTAAACACCTGCAGTTAAATGATTAATATCTAATTCTACATTTTCTACTACTTGCGTTGTATTGTGTTTATGTACCATTTGACCTGAAATAGTGTATATTTCAACATTTTTAATTAAAGCAGTAGCTGTGCCTTCTATAAATAATTGTGAAGCAACCGGATTAGGGAAAACTTTAATTTTATTTAATTCGTTATCGTTAACAGAAGCCGTTGCCTGAATATTAACGGTGTAATCTTCCATCTCACCAAAATTATTTGAAATATCTAGTGGACCGCAACTATATTCTAAAATGTTTTCTTGAAAGGCTGTTGCCTGAGATGCCATTACTACAACTCTCATTTTAGTTGTTCCTGTTGCTGCATCTTGTGGAATTGTAATATTATTTGTAAGAGTTGAATTTAATCCTGTGCCTATATAAAAAGCTTCATTAGATTCGAATACACCGTTTTGATTAAAATCAATATAAACACCTACAGATTCGTATTCCCAACCATCTCCTGATGGCCCAACATCTACAGATATTGGATAGCTTTGTCCTTGTGAAAGGTTTGTGGCTAAATTTGAATAATCAGAGTATCCTGTTGCTGTGTTCGCACATCCGGTTGAATTATTTATTGCTCCAAAAGTTACATTAGTTATTAGGTCTCCATCATCACAATTTAATGGAATATTATTAGTACAATAACATTCAGTCATAGGTTTTAAGTTAACAGATATAACATTACTAGTTGCTGTTTCTGTGCCACATGTAATTTGCAACCTGTATTGTATGTTTTGTGTTATTGTGAAGCTTAGAATTGACGTTCCTGAAGTGCTAACGGTAGCCCATGTTCCACCATTATTGGTCGAAGCTTGCCAATTATAGCCATAATTATTTAAGTAAGCTACATTATGAGTCAGAGAAATTACATCCCCATAACATACAGATGTTAAAGAAGGATTAACTGTAATTGAAGCAGGAGCTCCTGTACAGTTTTCAGGATTCGTTATAATTAATGAATAATCTACAGTTTGACCAAAAGTATTATTTACACACGAAGTACTTATACTAGAAAAAAAGTTTTTCCTAACTCTCATTCGAGTAGTACCTGAAGTTGCGTCAGAAGGAATAGTTATTGTATTAGAAGCTGGCGTACCACTACCATTGTTGTTAGATATTGATCCAATTTCAAAACGTTCTCCAGCGTCTTCAAAACTGCCATTTTGATTAAAGTCAATAAAAACAGTAATGTTATTAGTGTAATTTCCACCTGTATTTCCGTTTACAGAAATATTATATGTAACATCTTTAAGCAAAGTTGTATTTAAATTTGTATTATCCACATAATCTAAACCAGGGTTTGGAATATTGTTTAATGTATTAAAACTCACATTCGTTATAGGTTCGATTGTTGAGGATGTTGGAATACAATATGTTTGTGCATTTACTGTGTTAAAATAGCTTAGCGAAAGTGCGAGTAAAAGTAATTTTTTTTTCATAAGAGTAATTTTTTTTGATTAATTTTTATTAAGATACAAAAAATATGTTATACTTGTGTTTTTATTTAAAAAAAAAAGATGTTTTCGTAAGAAAACATCTTTTTTTTAAAATATTGTAGTTTTTTTATTACAAGTGAATTACTTCTCCGTAAGCTTCAGCAACTGCTTCCATAACAGCTTCTGACATAGTAGGGTGTGGGTGAACTGCTTTTAATATTTCGTGCCCAGTAGTTTCTAATTTACGAGCTACAACTGCTTCTGCAATCATATCAGTAACTCCAGCACCAATCATGTGGCATCCTAACCATTCCCCATATTTTGCATCAAAAATTACTTTTACAAAGCCATCTGGCGTTCCAGCAGCTTTTGCTTTTCCTGATGCTGAAAACGGGAATTTCCCAACTTTAATTTCATATCCAGCTTCAATAGCTTTTTTCTCTGTCATACCAACAGATGCAATTTCTGGAGTGGCATATGTACAACCAGGAATGTTACCATAATCTAGAGGATCAACATGTAAACCAGCAATTTTTTCAACACATAAAATACCTTCTGCAGAAGCTACGTGAGCTAGAGCTTGACCAGGAACAACGTCTCCAATTGCATAATAACCTGGGATGTTTGTTTGGTAGTACTTGTCTACTAAAATTTTATCACGATCTGTAGCGATTCCTAATTCTTCTAAACCAATATTTTCGATGTTAGATTTAATACCAACTGCCGAAAGTAGAACATCAGCTTCTAAAATTTCTTCACCTTTAGCTGTTTTTACATAAGCTTTAACTCCTTCACCAGTAGTATCAACTTTTTCT
>CANRKI010000040.1 GCA_947631175.1 uncultured Flavobacterium sp. | reverse complement strand
GAGCAGGATTCGAACCTGCGAAGGTGAAAACCAGCAGATTTACAGTCTGCCCTCGTTGGCCGCTTGAGTATCTCCCCGACGCTTGTAATTACAAAGGCTGGCTTTGTTTATTACGGGTGCAAATATAGAATTGTTTTTTAAACTTTACAAACGCATTTGTAAGAAAAAATAAAACTATTTTTTAAGTATTTGATATGTAGATATCTAATTTGTGTTTTTTTTCTATCTTTTTTTAGAATGGATTAGTTGTTAGGTAAATTGTTTAAAATATCTTCTACTAATACATCTAAATTTGAGTCAACATCTAAAATAGTTCCTTTTTTATCTAGCAAAAAGGCTTTTGGTAAAATAGTTAAATCGTATTTTTTTGCTAATTTTTGTAAGGTTTTGTTGTTAGGTTCTTTAAGATGGAAGTTGTACAACGTTGCATATTTAGATGCAAAATCAGCGTGTTTTTGCTGGTTTACACTCGCATTAAAGGTGATTATAGCAATTTCTCCCTTTGTTTTTTGATCAATTTCATTTAAAAGATTAAAGGATTGATCGTTTTTACTATCATAAGAATTCCAAAAATAAATAATGGTTTTATCTTTATAATATGATTTAAAATCATCGGTTTGAAAAGCTAAATCTGCAAATGATTTTATATCGAATTCTGTATTAATTAACGGTGAAAGAACACGTCTTTTACTGTAAGCAGAAAAACGTTCTTGGTAAGGACTCTTATTATCTAATACGTCATAAAAACTTTGTAGTTTATTTAAGTCGATTGAATTTCTAAAATAAAGATCTTCAACAATTAATGCACTCACGCTTTTTTCAGGATTTTTTAAAGCAAATTCAAAATAAGTTTTATCAATATCTGTTTGATTGATAAAAGCTTCATTGTATAACAGCATTCGATCTTCATTGCTAATAGTATGTTCATTAGCTTCACTTAATATGGAAATAATTGAATTTTTTTGCTTCTCTGTATCTTGAATTAAGTTGTTTAACAAGTCGTTATTTTCAGTCCCGTTAATTTCGTATTTATGTTCTTTATTGTTTATAACCGAAAGGTTGATTTTTCCTTTTTCTAAAATAAATCGTGGTGAAAATGAAGCTTCTTTAATTAATAAATAAGCATTTGTAGGTTCTTTTTCCCAGTTTCCTTTTAGGGTATATTTTTGATTTATTGCGTATGCAGAGTCAATAATTTTAAATGATTTGTCTGTTTGTAAAACTTGTAAGTACACAAGTGAGCTATCGGCTACTTGTTCAATATTTCCTGAGATTTCGTAGTTGTTATTTTTACAAGCAATTAAAGGTAAGATTGCAAGTAGGCATAAATATTTTTTCATAGTTGGTTAATTTATTTTGCTAATATAATAAGGTTAAATTAAAAAAGTCGAGTAAAACTCGACTTTTAAATTCAAAATAAAAAATATTTTTTATAAGGTGCTTGGGCAAACAAAAGTTGTTAGTGGTAAATTAGTATTTCTAATTCCGCCCATTCCTTTTTCAACGTTAATCATGTTATGATGCCCACGTGCTTTTAATATTGACGACATAATTACCGAACGATAACCTCCTGCGCAATGTAAATAGTATGTTTGCGATGGTAATTCGTTTATTTTTTCGTTCACAAAGTCTAACGGAATATTAACAGCATCCACAATATGTTCGGCTTGATATTCGCCTGGTTTTCGTGCATCAATAATTGGGAAGTTGTTTTGTTTTACTTCGGTTTCAAATTGCTCTGGTGAGATTGATTGGATACTGTCTGTTTCTTTCCCAGCTTCAATCCAAGCCTCGATACCACCTTTTAAATAGCCAAAATTATTATCAAAACCAACACGAGATAAACGTGTAATTGCTTCTTGTTCTTTCCCTTCTGGAACAACTAAAACTAAAGGTTGTTTTACATCTCTAATCAAAGCGCCTACCCAAGGTGCAAATTGACCGTGTAATCCAATGAAAATTGACCCCGGAATATGTGCTTTCACAAAATCGTTTTCGTGACGTACATCTAAAACTAGAGCTTCTTGTTGTGATACAGTTTGTAAAAACTCTTCCACATTTAGTGCTGTACTTGCTTTTGCTATTACATTATCTAGACTATCGTAACCGTTGATGTTCATTAAAACATTTTGAGGGAAATAGGCTGGGGGAGCAGATAAACCATCTAGTAATTCTGAAATAAATTCCTCTTTAGTCATATCTGCACGTAGTGCATAATTTACTTTTTTCTGATTCCCTAAGGTATCAGTTGTTTCTTTACTCATATTTTTCCCGCAAGCAGATCCGGCACCGTGGTTAGGATACACAATTAAATTATCTGCTAAAGGCATAATTTTATTACGTAATGAGTCAAAAAGATAACCAGCAAGTTTCTCTTGCGTTAAATCAGAAACAATTTTTTGCGCCAAATCAGGACGTCCAACATCGCCAATAAACAAGGTGTCACCTGTTATAATTCCGTGGTGGTTTCCATTTTCGTCAATCACTAAGTACGTTGTACTTTCCATGGTATGTCCAGGTGTGTGAATGGCTTTAATGGTGTAGTTTCCTATTTTAAATTCTTGCCCATCGGTTGCTATAATAGCTTCAAAGTTTGGATTTGCAGTTGGTCCGTAAACAATTTGAGCGCCCGTTTTTTGAGCTAAATCTAAATGTCCAGACACGAAATCCGCATGAAAATGGGTTTCGAAAATATATTTAATTTTTGCGTTGTCTTTAGTCGCTTTGTCGATGTATGATTGCACTTCACGAAGCGGATCAAAAATAGCTGCTTCACCGTTGTTTTCAATATAATATGCTGCGTGAGCAATACAACCTGTATAAATTTGTTCGATTTTCATTTTAAATCTACTTTAATAAACGAATAATTTCTGTTGAAAAAATAATAATTGACAATGTTAATACAAAGTATCCAAAAATACGTTTTAATTGTCCTTCTTTTAAGAATTTATTGAAATAAATCCCAATGTTAATTCCTATTATACTTAGTAATGTGAATTTTAGTAAAAATATCCAATTAATTTCTATATTCTGTACATCTCCAATAAAACCTATCAATGAGTTAATAGAGATTATAAATAACGAAGTAGCTACTGCATTTCGCATAGAAATTTTGGTAAAATGAACCAAGGCAGGTGTAATTAAAAATCCGCCACCCGCTCCAACCAAACCTGTTGCGCAACCTACAACAAAGTTAATTGGAATTAATAAAAGTAAAGATGACTTTTCTCTTGGTTTTTCTGCAGGAGTTTTTTTAACTTTAATCATTGACATGGCCGCTAAAAACATAATTACTGCAAAGAATAAGATTATAAATAAATCTTTAGTTAGTACAAAATTATTGTATTGAAACAAAACTGGCGGAATGTTTGTTACAACAAATTTACGAGTTAAGTATACAGCTGTAAATGATGGAATGGCATAGGTTAATCCTATTTTTATATCGACTAATTTTTTAGCATGATTTAAAATAGTTCCAAATGTTGATGTGGTCCCAACAATAAATAATGAATACGCTGAGGCAATTACAGGATTGATACCTAAAACGTAAATTAATAACGGAACGGTTATAATAGAACCACCACCACCAGTAAGTCCTAAAATAACACCAATACATATAGCTCCTATGTAGCCAATTATATCCATAATTAATTAAAATATGCAAGTAGTAATAATGTCCAACCTATTATTAAACACAAACCTCCTAAAGGTGTAATTGGACCCAAAATTTTAATTTTTTTTCCAAAAGTACTACTTAAACATAAGCCATAAATACTAAACGAAAATAAAAAAACACCTACAATTAATGCTATTGTGGCATAGTTTGAGTACGAATTTTCGAAATTTAAAAATTGACTTAGCATCACCAATAAAATAGCGTGATACATTTGGTAACGCACACCCGTTTCAAAGCTAACAAGCAAGTCTGCCGACATATATTTTTTTAATAAATGTGCACCAAACGCGCCAAAAGTGATAGCTAGAATTCCAAATATAATTCCAAAGTTTAAAGTAATTTCTTGCATTATTGTTATCTTTTTGTAAAGGTACTACAAACACAAGCGATAAAACAAAAATTAAGTGTTTTAAAATTGTATTTTTGTAAAATGAAAAGAAAAAAATATCATAAAGGAAATTTTTTTAAACATTCGTATTGCGTTTTTGATGAACGTAGTTTTGATGAGATTAAAGATATAGCACACAATTATGTAAGCGAATCGGGATCAAAATATATTTTTTTAGAAGAAGGATTATATCGCATCTCAAACCATTGGGGACGCGTGGCTAATTGCAGATGGAAATTAAATTCTCTTGATAAAAAATCTCAAGAATTAAAATTAGGATTCGCACTTTGGGATAATTTTTATCCAAATGATGAAGCGCAAAATATTTTTTATATTGAATATGATATTGCCACACAAACGTATCAATACAAACACAAATTGCAATCTAATAAAGTTCATATCTACAGAAATGCGGCACAAACCGCTAAGGTTTTAAAAGATATTAAATTGATTCACGAAACAAGTTCGTGGGCCAAACATTTACAATATGATGATTTAGAAGTTTTAAAAAATGAAATCATTACCAGTTTGATTCAGACCAATAAAACTTTACTCGAAATTAAACGTGATTTTTTATAATGGGACGACGTAACGAAACCAACCGATTAGCACATAAAAAAAAGGTAGATCAAAAAAAGCAACGCGAACAAAGTGCTAAAGATGTACGAAAAGAAAAAATGAAACAGATTTTATCACAATACAATAACGAAAATAATGCATAACGATTTTGAATTATTAAAAAAAGAAGTACAACTTGTAATTGATTTTATTGGAGCAGGAGATACTTTAAATGCAACGAACAAATTAATTGATGCGCACGAAATTTTAGATGAATTGATTGATTTTGTAACCGAAGATCAGGAGTTGATAGAGGTAAGTTATTATCAGGTTTTATTAAACCAACTTCATCAAAAAATAAACGAAAAAACACCAAAACAGTAATTTTTATTACTGTTTTTTTTATGCCAAAAAAAATAAGCTATTTAACATTTATGTGATTTTGAATACTATAACTCATAAAATCGATGTTTTTTTTACAAAAACGATAATTATAGTGTCTAAAGATAAATTACTCGATTTGAATATTTCGCAAATTTAAATATTTCTTTTTAAGCTTTTTTATGATATTCAAAAAATAACACCCGTATAATTATATATATTAATCTAAAAAAAGTGTTAAGTTATAAATTTACTAAAAATGATAGTTTTACTAAAAATAAAACACGAAAAAAAGTATTAAGTCAAAGGAGTAATATAATAAATTTGTTAGTCTCAACTCTAAACAGACAAACTTATGACCAAAGAAATCTCCTATGTTTTTGGAAATTCAAACCAACCTTTGTTGGGAGAAACAATTGGACAAAATTTAAAAAAAACGACCCAAAAATTTCCAAATCAAACCGCATTAGTGGTCGAACATCAAGAAATTAAATTTACCTACCAACAATTTTGGGATTATACCACGCAAATTGCAAAAGGTTTAATCGCAAATGGTATTGTAAGCGGAGATCGAGTAGGGATTTGGGCTCCAAATTGTTACGAATGGGTTGTTTTGCAATATGCTACCGCTCGAATAGGTGCAATTTTAGTTAACCTAAATCCAGCATATCGTAAAAAGGAATTGTTATATGTTTTAAACCAAAGCCGAATGAAAATGATTGTTTCGGCACTTCAGTTTAAAACAAGCGATTATAAAAAAATGCTTTCTAAAGTAAAGCGTAAAGCGGAAACTTTAGAAAAAGTTGTGTACTTAAATCAAGATTGGAACGATTTAAAAGCACAAGGCGAAGTCGTTTTAGATGAGCAATTATCTGCCATAGAAAATAAAATTCAGTTTGACGATGCAGTAAATATTCAATACACTTCTGGTACAACTGGTTTTCCTAAAGGCGTTACTTTATCTCATCATAATATATTAAATAACGGTTTTTTTATAGCCGAAAGATTGCAATACACAGAAAACGATGTTGTTTGTATTCCTGTGCCATTTTTTCATTGTTTTGGTATGGTAATCGGTAATATGGCCTGCACCACGCACGGTGCCACTATGATTATTCCTGGAGATGTTTTTAATCCAGCAGACACATTGGCGGCAGTTCAAAAATACAAATGTACTTCACTATACGGTGTTCCAACTATGTTTATTGCCGAGCTTCAATTACCAAATTTTAACGAATATGATTTAACGTCTTTGCGAACTGGTGTTATGGCAGGTTCTCCATGTCCGATAGAAGTGATGAAACAAGTACAAGCCAAAATGTATATGAAAGAAGTTTCGATTTGTTATGGCATGACCGAAACCTCTCCCGTATCCACGCAAACCATTATTGGCGCTCCTTTAGATAAACAAGTGGAAACGGTAGGAACGGTTCAGGATCATTTAGAAATCAAAATTATTGATCCCGAAACCCAACAAATTGTACCTCGCGGTGTTTCTGGCGAAATTTGTACACGCGGATACTCTGTGATGTTAAAATATTGGGACAATCCGCAAGCTACCGCAGACGTAATTGATGATGCCCGTTGGATGCATACTGGTGATTTAGGGATGATAGATAATGAAGGATACATTTCTATAACTGGTCGTATTAAAGATATTATTATTCGTGGTGGCGAAAATATTTCGCCACGAGAAATCGAAGAATTTTTATACACACACGAAAATGTGGAGGACGTACAAGTAATTGGTGTTCCGGACGAAAAATTTGGCGAAGCAATTATGGCTTGGGTAAAACCAATTGCGGGTTGTACCCTAACCGAAAAAGACCTGCAAGATTTTTGTAAAGATCAAATTGCACATTATAAAGTACCAAAATACTGGAAATTTGTCAGCTCCTTTCCAATGACAATCTCTGGGAAAATACGTAAAATTGAAATGCGAGAAATCTCGATTAAAGAACTTAACCTAGAGTAAAACACAATTTAAGGCTAAAGTGTTAAATCTAAAAATGTAGTTAAAAAAATTTGCTTAATAAAATGTTAACATTTATATTTGAAAGGTATTACTAAACCAAACTTTAAAATGAAAAAAATAGTACTTTTATTAGCTCTATCTTTAACAGCACAAGTTAACTACGCTAACAATGTAGCTGATAAAGTTATTTCTTTTCAAACTCAAGAGCCATATAATGCAGAGCGTTTGACAGAATATACTGCTGCCTTAAAAACATATTTAAATTTATCAGGTTCGCAACAAGCAGCTGCAAAAGCAAACATTATGCGCTATTTAAAAGATAAACATATTTTAGACAAATCGGCTAATGGTTTATCACAGTCGGAGTATAATTATAGGCTAGAAAAACTTAAAATACAACTAACTTATAAGTTAAAAACAACTTTAAGCAATTATCAAGTACAGCAAATAGACAACATTTTATCAACAAACGAAACTACCGCTGTACGATCAATAAAACACATGCTTTTTGTTTAAAAAGATAAAACTAGGAAATTAAAATCCTGGTTTTTTTGTTAATAAACCTTAATTTATATAAAATAAAAAGTTATAGAATAAGTTTTTTATATGTTTAAAAAACTTATTTTTGTTTTTATAGATGTTAAAAAATGTTTTGGAATAAAAACCACGAACAATACCAAGATTTTATAAAAGCCTTACAAATAATTTGGTACATTATATCCTTAATTATTTTAGCAGTACTAGTTGTAACTATAAGTCAAAGCTCACAAACGGCTTTAAATTTAGCACCAACTTGTAGCTTAAAGGCTCAAGGATTAGAATGTTTTTTATGCGGAACAACTCGAGCTTTTATAAAAATAAGTCATTTTGAGTTTTCGCAAGCTTATACGCTAAACAAAATCAGTATTCCGTTATATATTGCTTTTTTAATCAACACCATTATTTTTTTACAGAAATTAATAATAACTATTTATAAATACTTAAAATGAGAATTGTAAGTTTAATTTTTGGAATCCTATCTATTTTAGGATTATTCATTGGTTTAATACCATGTTTAGGTGCGTTAAATTGGATAAATATCCCTTTCGCAGTTGTAGGGTTAATTGTAAGTATTATTGCTTTAGACAAAGCAAAAAAAGCACATGCACCTAGTACAACTATGGAATTAACTGCTGTTATTTTATGTGCAGTAGCAATTGGCGTAGGGACAATACGTTTGTTTATTGGAGCAGGTGTAGTTTAATATACACTTAAAATATAGTATGGGCTGCATTATATTGTTAATGCAGCCCATTTTATTTTATAAATATTAATGGCGTTACCTGCACAAAAACTCCTAACGTCGTTTTTTACAGGTCGCGTGTTTTGCTATATCTTTTGTTTTATGTATTAAATTCAAAATCATGTAATACATAAAAAACAAAAGTATGCCGCTTCACCCGCTAACGCAATTTTAAAAAGAGTTTGAAATTTTTATTCCAATTTATACTTAGTCCTCATTTTCAAGCTCAAAAATCTCATTAACTGTTTTATTAAAAAGCCTAGCTATTTTTAGAGCTAACACAGTAGACGGAACATACTTTCCTAATTCCATAGCGTTAATTGTTTGTCTGCTAACGCCAATTTTCTCAGCCAATTCAGCTTGCGTAATGTTAGTAATTGCACGTTGTATTTTGATGTTATTTTTCATGCTCTAAAATATTGTTTTGTTTGTAGATCACCCATCTAAATCGGATGATAAAAAATAGTAAATGTGAAAATAAAGCAACACACATGATATTAAGAAAAGGTAATCCATAAACAAATAAGTAACACAATAAAGATAGGATATAGTTAAAATATGTTGCCCATACTAAACTGTCTAATCTAATTTTACTTACCATTTCGTCTTCAATTTTTTCTTTAGAAAAGGCGTGAACTAATCCTGCAATTATTAAAATAAAAAATAAGCATTCGTCTATAATATCATTTTCTATCCAATTAAACCATTGTATATCTTCCACAATACTAGGATTATTAACAATTGAAAAAACTTTAGAATTAATTTTAAATTCTAAGCTAGTGTTACATGTATATAACACAACTAATATTAGTAGTGCTAACCAAAATACGAGTCCACTCAGTTTTTTAAAACGGTATGGAAATAAATAATTTGTTTTCATGATTTTAGTTTTTAAGTTTATTAAAAGTATGCTTTATTTTACAAAAAGACAAGTTTTTTTTACATTTTTAAGTTGTGTATAATTTTATAGATCAATTAAAATTAAAAATTTCAATGTAAATACTTACTAAAATCGCACAGCGCGTTAGGGATTGTAGCGTTTGTTTGAGCACATTTTGTAATGCAATGAAAAAATTGCGAGTGCGAAAAGCCCGACCGCCACTAAAAGCGGTAACGCACAAAAAAAAACGCTAACCTAAAAGGCTAGCGTTTTATTTTTTTAAAAGGATTGCTCCATTTTTGCTTTTATTTCGTTTAAACACGAGTTGTTTATACTTCCTTCGTGTGTGTGCTTTGTCTCAGCAGGAATAGAAAATGTTCCGTTCTCGATTTGATCGGCTACCATTTTGTAAGCTTATTTGGATATTTTCGGGCTACGAACTTCAAATTAAAGATATTCCTAAACAAAAGGAACTTTTACAAACGCATTTCGAACAATTTTCGAAGTCACGAAACCACAATTTTACGCCTTCAGAAACCTATTTACTTAAAGTAATTAAGTATTTAAATAGGGTAAATGCACCCGAAAGTATGACCGAAGTTGTAAAATATTACAGGAAAATTTACCCAAATAGCCCAAGTTTAAAAACTCTTTACTAGAACAGTAAAGAGTTTTTTGTTACGTGTTTTTTACTTCGTTTTACTCCATAAAATGGATGTCGCTGCACCCGCTAAAGCGGATGGAAATTATTTAAGTGATTTTATGAAATTTAGTGTTTAAATGCGTTTTTTTTTATTAATTTTAATTATAAATTATGTTAAAAACAACTATATGTTATGGCAGTTAATAAAAATGCTATAATCCGATATAAAACATTAGACGAATGTTTTTCTAATAAATATAAAAAATTTACTGTAAATGATTTAGTATTAGCGTGTAATGAAAAATTGTCGGACTATTATGGAGTTGATACCACAGTTTCTAGGCGTCAAATTTATGATGATATAAATTTTATGATGAACGATTCTAGCAATGAAATGATTATTGATAAAAAAAAAGAAGGTAGAGAAGTTTATTATAGATATAATGAGGAAAGTTTAGAAACTCCCAAAATTAAATTAAGTAAAAATGATTTATTTCTTATAGAAAATACTGTTGAATTATTAACCAAAATAAAAGGATTTCCAGAAATAGAATCGTTAGAAACCATAAAAACTAAGTTACTTGATATTAATAATTATGGATTTGCTACTAAACTCATTTCCTTCGAAGAAAATGAGTTTTTGGTTGGATTAAATTATTTAGTTCCCTTGTATAATTTTATCAAAAACAAACAAATATTAGCTATTAGTTATAAGCCTTTTAAGTTAAATGAAATACAAGTTTATACTATTTCTCCGGCTTATTTAAAACAGTATAATAAAAGATGGTTTTTATTTGGTTGGAATCATTCCGATAATTTTATTCAGAATCTAGCTTTAGATCGTATTACAAATATTGAGTCTAAAAATGAAATTTATATAGATTGTAACGTTTGTTTTGATGAATATTTTGAAGATATAATTGGTGTTTCTAACAATTTACAGGATCCTATTATTACAATTAAAATAAAACTTAACGAAGCTATAATTCCATATATCAAATCTAAACCCATACACGGATCGCAAAAAATTAGTGCTAATAATTTAGAACTAAAGGTAAAGCATAATTATGAGTTAGAAAGTTTAATCCTTTCTTATGGAGATAATATGCAAGTTTTAGAACCCGATTCATTGGTTAATAGTATTACAACTAAAATTAAAAATTTAAATAAAATGTATTAGTGCACTTGTACTGCACACTTTGGTTTTAGGTTTGTACCGTAATATTAAAATACTTAACATGAGAAGTTTAAAATTATATACAAAAAACATGGTATTTGATTTTGGAAAATACCAAAATCTAAAATTACGAGATGTGATACAAAATAATTTGTCTTATATAATTTGGTGTGTAGAAAATGTTGATTGGTTTGTTTTGTGTGAAAATTTATTTGAGAACATTATAAATATCCAGAATAAAGATGGAATGAAATTAGATTCATTTGAAGAAATTAATCTTAAAAAGTTGTGTTTTTTAAATTCTATAAATAATTATTCACATAAAATAGATTATTGGGATTATGATTCATCTACTGATTGGTTGTCAGCAGCAGCGGGTACAAATGATCTGGAAGTGATGAACGATGTATTCTGGAATTTAGATTAAAAAAAATATAATATAAAAACATAAAAATGCAAAACTATATTCAAGTTAAAAACTTTAGAAAGTATATAATTTCATCTAAAATAAATTTAAATAATTATAATTTTTTTGTAGGAACAAATAGCTCAGGAAAATCTACAGCTGTAAAGGCATTGTTATTAATGATGGCATATATAAAATCTGAAAACATTACAGAAATTGATTTTTCGTCCCAATTGTTTAAAAATCTAAATATTCAAAATTTCGAAAGGTTAAAATGTAAATATTCAGATCAAGAAAATCCGGTAGAAATAGAATTACAACAAGATGGATACAAATTTATTTTAAAATTAATAGAACATAATTTAAAAAGCCATGCTAAGGTATTGTATTTTGGATTAGAGGATTTGAATAATGACGTAATATACGAATACGAATCAAATTTAAATATAGAATATACAGTTGGTAAAACAACAACTATTGCAAATAATGCTTGTAAAATAAGATTAATAAATAATCATTTATATAAAAACGAAATAATTGAAATTTTAAATTCAAAAATAGGTACCACAAATAATTTAGACAAAGAAATAAAAATTAATAAACAAATTTCATTAATTGAAAACGAAAATATATTTGATGATGTTATTAAATATATAAACCCAATCGATTATCGAATTACTGGAAGTTTGCAAAATATGTTAATGTCAATTCATGCAGATGATCGATTTCGTATAAACGCAAAAGATGAAAGTGATAATGTAAAAGACATAATTTATAAGTATCGCTTTTCTTATGATTTATTTGAAGATCAAATTGATATTTTTTCTAAAACAGCAGAACCTGTTAAAGCTGGAATGAATCTTAAATCTAAATCTTTTAAGATTTTTTCGAAAATATTAAAAAACAATATTGTATTTCTACCTTTAACATATAAAAAATATACCAATTTAAATTCGATTCTTGATAAAACTAATGACTTAGCTCAAATTACTCATGAATATTATATTGCTAATAATGCAAATATCATTCATGCCGATAATTTTATTAAAAAATGGATGAGTAAAGAAAATTTTAATATTGGTGATGATTTTGAAATTGAATTTCATGGTGGAGAAGCTTACGAAATAAATATTATTGAAAATGGCCATAAAATACCTTTAATTGACAAAGGTTCGGGTAATATTCAAATTTTTAAAATATTATTAATTATAGCAACTCAAATTAAAAATAACAATAAAAATACAACATTAATTTTAGAAGAACCAGAGTTAAATTTACATCCCAAAATACAATCTAAATTAGCGGATTTATTAACATCAATTGATCATTATTGCGACGAAGTTTTAAATAAATCTTTAGAGTTAAAGGTGATCATCGAAACGCATTCGGAATATTTAATTCGTAGATTACAAGTATTGGTTATTCAAAATAAAGTAATTAATAATAAAATAAAAATATCATACTTTCCAAGTGAATTAGATCAGAATCCATTTACAATTAACATTAAAAAAGACGGTTCGTTAGATGAAAATTTTGGTCCTGGTTTTTTTGACGAGGCAAGTAATCATATGTTGGAAATTATAAAATTTAATACCTTAAACAAGAATTAATGGTATGAGAATTATTTTAACATATAATCAATTAGAAGAAATTCTCAACAATGAGATCAAATATCAAGATTGGAATAATATTTTTAATGATAATAAGGTTTCTGTAGAGTTAGATATAGATTTAGTTGAATTTGAAGAAAAAATATCACAGCAAAATTCGATATTATTAAGGTTCTCACTAACTAACGGGAATCCTATTAAAATTTTCGATGGGAATACTGATATAGAAAAAAATCCTAGTAACGTTTATTTTAAATATTTTTCGGATATTAATATAACTGGGGCGTTAAGTATTTGTGATGATTTTATAAATCCCTTTAAATTAAATTATTTTAAATATTTTAAAAACAATGAAGTGCTAAATGGGCTGCTTAAAAATATATTAAAAGAGAAAAGTTTAACGAGTAATTCCTTAATAATTAATGATGCGTATATTTTTGGCGATAGTGAAAATATCAATAAACAAGGCTCTAAAAATTTATTAAACATTTTAGACGCTATTATTCCTTTAAGTCTTAATGTGCCTTATCATGTTTTAATTTTAACTTCTAATCCAAAAATGAAAGATCAGACAATTTTTAAAAAAATTTTAAATGATCTAATATTAAAAATAGAAAAAATTAGAGTTGATTTTAAAATTTATATAGAAATTGTTGTATCGAATAAAGAGAAGTATCATAAAAGAAAATTATTTACTAATTTTTTAAGTATAACTACTGATAAAGGATTTTATTTGGAAGATAATAATAAAGTTAAATCGGATAATGATATATTAATTGAAACTATTTTTACTCGTAATAATGTATTTAATGGTGATTCTCAACATAGCGAAATGAAAGAACGTTTATTAAATTTAAACAAAAAATTTGTTAAACATGCTTTGTCAGATGCGTATTTAAACTCTTTAAGTAATCATGATAAAACATACTATGTGACAAATTTTGATTACGAAGGCGAAAAAGTAATTAAAAATAGGTTATTTAATTATTATTGTAGAGAGAGTTAGTTTTTAATGAAAAATTAGGTATGAATAAAGTTATAAATGAAAATGTAATTGCGGTTTTAAAATTTGATAAGGAGAAAAATTTAATTTATATTGATTATGAAGAGATTACGAACCATTTTGATAAAACAATTATTGGATTAAAACAGCTGTGTGATAAACATAATCTTGATGATATTATTAAATATTTAGTTGATAATATAGAATTGAATCAACTTTCCAATAAATTTTATAAATATTGTGTAGATTTTGATAAACCATTTCAAGGATTTAGTGCTAGTTATGAAGACAAGTTAAAAGAAGTCCAAAGTTTAAAAGTATATTTAAAAAAAAGATTAGAAAAAATTAAAAATGATTATATAGAAAAAATTAAAAATGATGATATAGAAATTATTAAAAATGAAGATATAGAAATTATTAAAAATGAAGATACAGAAATTATTAAAAAAGATGATATAGAAATTATTAAAAATGATATTTCTATAATTTTAGATAAAGATTTCATTAAAATTAATAATTTAAAGTATAATAATATTGAACATTTTTTAAAAGATATCGGTGATAAATTTGAACTGTGGAGTAAAGCATATTCAATTAATCATGCATATAAAAAATGTTGGTTAGATAAGAGTGTTTTAAGTTTTTCTCATCGATTAGTAGGTTGGTCAAATCCTGAGTTTGATTTGACTAAAAATTTTTCAATGGAAATTAAAACAAATTTTGGATTTGGAAGATCTAGTTATTTTTTTGTAAAGTTAAAATATAAAGGAATTGATTTAATCCCATTTTCAGAATGGATTGTTTATGAATTTGCTGAATTTGAGTATTTTATTAGTTATACAAGGGCTTATAAATTAAATAATGAATCATGGTTGCCTGCTTTAAATTTTTCAATGGATGCGTGTAATTTATCTATTATAAATGAAGATGAGTTTGTTAATAAATATATAATTATGGAATGTGAAAAAATGGTTTCAGGTATAGAAAATTTTTTCAAATTCGAAGATTTTCATTTTCCAATTATTAAAGATAATTCTAAAATAAATTTAGATATAGATCTATATATATTTCGAAGCGGAAAAATTGTTGGTTCCTTAGATTTTATTAGTAAAATAATAGAATTAGATCATATTATTTCTGTCGCAAATTATATTGATAGATTAGAAAAATGTAATAAAAAATTACAACCCATGATTATTAATTTAATTGAATATTTGAAAATTGTAATTTCAAATCTTTCAAAAGAAAAAGATGAATTTAAACCAGAATATGATGAAATAATTAATAAAAATATAGAATTTCAAAAGGCTAAATTTGATATAATAAAAGTTATAGAAAATTTGAAAAAAAGTGATCCTAGAGATGAATTATCTAACTCAGAAAAAGAGTTGAAGGATTTAGAAGAAAAAATTATAAAATTCAACAATGATTATTATAATAAAGCTCTTATAAAAATGAAAGAATTAAACAAGATAATTAGTATTAATCAAGATTACTATTGTAAAATTATTTTTTTAAATGATAAAATAATTAGTTATTTTAAACTTTAATAAAATTAAGCATCGCTAGCGCAATAGGGATAGGAGCGACATCCTTTTAGATGATGGCGGAGCGGAGCGGAAGCCATTGCGTAAAAGATATAACGTATAGCCCGACCGCCATTAAAAGCGGGATTGCTCAAATTATTTTGTAAAAAACAAAAAACCTCTAGAAAAGCTAGAGGTTTTGTTATTTAAAAGGATTGCTCCATTTTAGTTTTAATTTCGGTAAAACACGGGTTATTTATACTTCCTTCGTGTGTGTGTTTAGTTTCGGCAGGGATAGTAAACGTTCCGTTTTCTATTTGGTCCGCTACCATTTTGTAAGCATCTCTAAACGGGATGCCGCTTACAACCATTTCGTTTAAGGTATCTACAGTAA
The DNA here is from genome assembly GCA_947631175.1 of uncultured Flavobacterium sp. Classification (GTDB taxonomy): domain Bacteria; phylum Bacteroidota; class Bacteroidia; order Flavobacteriales; family Flavobacteriaceae; genus Flavobacterium. The sequence goes on along the minus strand of CANRKI010000040.1, from coordinate 3,243 downwards.
ACGAGTATTTGTATTTAGGATCGGCAAAAATATTTTCGTTAACCGAGATGTCTTTTAAGGCGTGGTGTGCGATTGAAAGACATGCTTTAAGGTTTTGAATTGCCGGGAAAAGTCCTTCTTTAAGAATTTGCATTTCGCGGTGGTACCCACTTGGTAAATTGTTAGTAATTAAGGTTAACTCGTATGGTAACGCCTGAATTTTGTTTGATTTACCACGCAATAACTCAAAAATATCCGGATTTTTTTTATGTGGCATAATACTCGATCCTGTAGTTAGGTGAGCAGGTAGCTTCATAAAATCGAAGTTTTGAGATAAATACAAACAAACGTCCATTCCTAATTTAGATAATGTTCCGGCAACGTTAGCCATAGCGAAAGCCATTGTTTTTTCGGCCTTTCCGCGCGACATTTGAGCTGCAACTACGTTGTATTTCATGGTTGCGAAACCTAAATTTTGCGTAGTTTCTGTACGATCAATAGGGAATGAGCTCCCGTAGCCTGCAGCAGAACCTAATGGATTTTGGTCTACAACTTTTAAGGCAGCGTTTAACATGGTCACATCGTCGATTAAGGATTCAGCATAAGCCGAAAACCAAAGCCCGAACGATGATGGCATGGCAATTTGTAAATGGGTATAACCTGGTAGTAATACGTCTTTATATTGTTCTGCTTTTTGCATTAATAAATCAAACAACTCTTTTACTAATTGTTTAATTTCTGTGATTTCGTTTTTTAAGTATAAGTGTACGTCTACTAAAACTTGGTCGTTACGTGAGCGTGCGGTATGTATTTTTTTACCTGCTTCGCCAACTTTTTGAGTTAAAACGTATTCGATTTTAGAGTGTACATCCTCAAAAGAATCTTCAATGATAAAGTTACCTGCTTCAATATCGGCTAAAATTTCGTTTAAACCTACAATTAAAACATCGCGTTCGTTGTTGGTAATTAAGCCAACTTTTGCTAACATTTTTGCGTGCCCAATATTTCCTAAGGCATCGTATTTTGCAAGTAAAACATCTAGTTCTCTATCATTTCCTACAGTAAATTGTTCAATTTTTTTGTCTGTAGGGATTCCTTTTTCCCATAATTTCATACTACTATGTTTTATTTTGAAGAAAGAAATGTGGTTAACATGTTAATGTAAATTTGAATTCCTTCTTGTATTTCGTGAATGTATATAAATTCGTTTGCGGTGTGAGATCGTGGCGAATCACCAGGTCCCATTTTTAATGATTGACAGTATAAAACCGATTGATCGGATAGAGTAGGTGAGCCATATGTTGTGCGACCTAAAGCTATACCTGCTTGAACCAATGGGTGATTTTTGTCGATAGACGATGAGTTTAAGTTTAATGAACGTGCGATAACGTTAACTTTGTCTGAATTTACGTGTTGTTTTATAGTTTCGTAAATTTCAGAATTCGAGTATTTATCGTTTACACGTACATCAACAACTAAATTAGTGTCTGCTGGTACAACGTTATGTTGTTTCCCTGCGTTAATTTGTGTCACCGTCATTTTTACCGGACCTAAAACTTCAGACACTTTCTCGAATTTATAATCTCTAAACCACTCAATAGTTTTAAGTGTGTTGTAAATAGAGTTGTCTGGGTTTATATGCGCGGCATGTGATGCTGTTCCTTTTACATTAACATCTAAAACAAGCAAACCTTTCTCTGCAATGGCTAATTCCATTTGTGTTGGTTCGCCTACAATTGCTAATTCTAAATGTGGTAAATGTTGTAAAACACTATTTAAACCATCTTTCCCGCTGCTTTCTTCCTCGGCAGAGGCAACAATAACGATATTGTGTGAAAGATTTTCGTTGTTGTAAAAATGTGTAAAAGTTGCCAATAACGAAACTAAAGCACCACCAGCATCGTTACTACCTAATCCAAAAAGTTTTCCTTCTTCAACAAAAGCCTGAAACGGATCGTTTGTGTATGCCGTGTTTGGTTTTACTGTATCGTGGTGTGAATTAAGTAATAAGGTTGGTTTGTTTTTATCAAAATATTTATTGTAAGCCCAAACGTTATTATTCGCTCTTTCAAAAGGGATATTGTTTGTTTTAAACCAATTTTCGATTAATATAGCGGTTTGATCTTCTTCTGATGAAAAAGAAGGTGTTTCGATTAAATTTTTTAATAATTCAATAGCTTCTGCAGTAAGTATTTCTATTGACTTCATGTACCGTAATTTATAAACGTATAGACGTTCGTTTAACATTAGCATTGTTTAACGCCTTTGGTAAACCAATTTGAATCTCGGTTACGTTATTTTGTAAGGCGTAAAAACAGTTGTCTAATTTAGGAATCATACCAGAATGTATTGCATTTTTTTGCTTTAAATCTTGATATAATTTTTGATTGATGTTTTCGATTACAGAATCCTCATTTTCAATATCTTCCAAAACGCCTTGCTTTTCAAAGCAATAAAAAAGTTTAACATCAAACAATTTTGCCATTGCAATTGCAACTTCAGAAGCAATAGTATCGGCATTTGTGTTTAATAATTGCCCCATTTCGTTATGTGTAATAGCACAAAAAACAGGTATAACGTTTTGGTCTAAAATGCTTTTTATGAAAAGATGATTCACTTGTTCAACATCGCCAACAAACCCAAAATCTATTTCTGGATGAACTCGTTTTGTTGATTGGATGCTGTTTCCATCGGCACCCGTTAACCCAATTGCTGGGCTTTGTAGTGCCGATAGTTTAGCAACTATTTTTTTGTTTAATAAACCAGCATACGTCATTACTACAATATCAAGCATTGGAGCATCGGTAATACGGCGTCCGTTTACCATTTTTGCTTCTAATCCTAATTTTGTAGCCAATTCTGTAGCATCACTTCCACCACCATGAACAATAATTTTTGGACCTTCTATGGCAGAAAAATCTTTTAAAATTTCGTTTAAAGCCGCTTCGTTATTTAAAACTTTGCCGCCAATTTTAATGATGGTAAGTTTGGGTTTATTTTGCATTTTCTAATATTTGAGTTATTATAGCTTGAGCTGCAAAGGTACGATTATTAGCTTGTTCAAACACTATTGAGTTTGGTCCATCTAAAACCTCGTCTGCCACCACTTGATTACGACGAACAGGTAAACAATGCATAAATTTAGCGTTGTTTGTTAAATCCATTTTTTTATTGGTTACCATCCAGTTTTCATCTCTCGATAAAATAGCTCCATAGTCGTTAAAACTACTCCAGTTTTTTGCGTAAATAAAGTCAGCATCCTTA
>CANRKI010000039.1 GCA_947631175.1 uncultured Flavobacterium sp. | reverse complement strand
CAAATTATAAGATATGCCTACAAATAAAATTATTTACACGAAAAAAATTTTAGAGAATGTAAGCTTTGACCCAAAATTATTTTCTAAAGAATTAAAAAAAGCGGTAGAATACTTACTACCTTATGAAGTTGAAATTCTGGCAAAATGGTTAGTTAGTTTTGTAAAAGAGAAACCAGAGCTCTATCAGAGTTTGTACTTGATTGAAGAAGTTTAATAAAATAGGCTGTATAACCTTTCGGTATACAGCCTAAATTTTTGCTTATTTTTTTAGTCTTGGACTAATAATTTTTATATCATGAAACGTTATTGCTCCTCGAATCACACTTTCTATCGTGCTTTTAAAAGCTTCGATAATATGCATTTTTAATTCATTTTTTGGATAGATAACACTAACTTCTCTTGCTGGTTGTGGCGCCTCAAAATAGCGAAGCTTTTCTTTATCGCGTTCCGACAAATCTAAAGTATGCAAATAAGGTAATAAAGTATATCCTAAACCTTCATCAGCAAGTTTAATTAATGTTTCAAAACTTCCACTTTCTAGATGAAATTTTTTCTCATCCTGAATGTTTTTGTTTTTACATATATTTAAAATTCCATCTCTGAAACAATGTCCATCTTGTAGCAATAAAATATCATCAATACTTAAATCGTCAGTAGTTATTGATTTTAGTTTGTGATTTGGATGCGTTTCAGGATAGTATCCCACAAATGGTTCGTAATACAATGGCGATTCCTTAATATTCTCTTCGTTTAAAGGCGTTGCAGCAATTGCTGCGTCTAAATATCCATTCTTAAGCTTTACAATAATATCATCTGTATTCAGCTCTTCAATTATTAAATTTATTTTTGGATACTTTTTAATAAAAGTATGTAAAAACATAGGTAATAAAGTAGGCATAACTGTAGGAATAATTGCAACTTTAAAATCTCCGCCAAATTCCCCTTTTTGTTGATCAATAATATCTTGAATTCTTTCGGACTCGTTCACAATATTTTTTGCTTGATAAACAATTTTTTCTCCAATCTGGGTTAATTGAATTGGTTTTTTTGTTCGATCAAAAATTTGGACTCCTAATTGTTCTTCCAATTTTTGAATCTGCATACTTAATGTAGGTTGTGTAACAAAACATTTTTGGGCTGCCAAAGTGAAGTTTTTATGCTCTGCTACAGCTAAAACGTATTGAAGTTGAGTAATAGTCATTTTATATAATTTATATTTATAAAGATATAAAAACTATCAATAAAAACTATTAAAAATACGCTAAAAAAAGTGTACCTTTAATGGATTAAAAATTAAAATTATGCAAGTAAATAAATTAGGATTCCCTATTAAGGAAACAGAAGAATTAGTTGTAGAGTTAAATACATTGTTAGCTAACTTTCAGGTATATTATCAAAACTTACGCGGAATACATTGGAATATTAAAGGAAAAAGATTTTTTGAATTGCATTTAAAATTTGAAGAACTATACAACGATGCACAAATAAAAGTTGATTTAATTGCTGAAAGAGTTTTAACTTTAGGAGGCACGCCATTACACACCTTTGAAGATTATATTAAACATAATAAATTAGAAATAGGAAAAAATATTACTAAAGATGTTGACTCTGTAGAAATAATAATAAAATCAATAAGTGTTTTATTAACTTTAGAGCGATCAATACTTAAAAATGCTGATGAAATAGGGGATGAGGGAACTAACTCAATGATGAGTGATTTTATCCAAGAACAAGAAAAAACACTTTGGATGATGGAAGCTTGGTTGTCCGAATAATCTTATAATTTATATAACAAGAAAAAAGTCATAAAAAGATATTAAATTTAGTTAATATCTTTTTATGACTTTTTTTTTTTTACTCAAATTTCATATATTCGCCATATGAATAATATTGTAAAAATATTCTTATGCTTATGGCTTTGTTTTATAACAGGACCAACTATTATTAGTTTGGTTTCTGAGGAGTCTGCATCAAATATAGCTTACAATATTTCTGAAGAAGAAAATCATAACGAATCAAAGCAAAACATTAGTGAAGAACCTTTAGAGGAATACTTGATTTTCACGAACTCTTATGCTATGCTAAAACTTAAGCATAGACCTCAAATAAACTCACAATACAACATCAATCACGACTTTGTTTTTGATGAAGTTTTTAGTCCTCCACCTGAATTGGTATAACTTTTAACACCTTATTTTTTAATCAAATTTAAACTTGCTTTTGCATATTTTAAGTTTGATAGGGTATTTTATGTCTTATTTGTAAAATATCTAACATGTTATAAGTTTATTTTACCATATTCAAAATTATGTCATCAAAAATAAATATTTTCGGACATCTTAAATCTGATTTTGCTTCAGGTTTAGTCGTTTTTTTAGTTGCATTACCTTTATGTTTAGGTATTGCAATGGCCTCTGGAGCACCTTTATTTTCAGGAATTATATCTGGTGTTATTGGAGGAATAGTTGTTGGATTTTTAAGTAAATCTCACGTATCAGTTTCTGGACCAGCAGCTGGACTTACAGCTATTGTATTATCAGCAATCCTTCAGTTTGATGCTTTTAATGTATTTTTATTAGCCGTTTTATTAGCAGGTGCTATTCAGTTAGTTTTAGGCTTTTTAAAGGCCGGAGCTATTTCAAATTACTTCCCAAATAATGTAATTGAAGGGATGCTTGCTGGTATTGGATTAATGATATTATTACAACAGTTACCTCTAGCATTTGGATATACTGAAAAAGTTGGCCTAGCAAACTTTACAACCGCAATTCCAGATTTATTAGCTAACATTCACTACGGAGCATTATTAATTACTTTAATTTCATTAGCTATATTATTAGCTTGGGATAACGTTTCTTTTTTAAAGAAATTAAAAGTAGTTCCAGGTGCATTGGTTGCTGTAGCTGTAGGTATTATTTTAAATGAATTATTTTTATCAACTGGATCTTCATTAGCCATTGTAAATGAAAAACAACTTGTACGTTTGCCACTAGTTTCTTCTTTAGAAGATTTTAAGAGCATTATTATTTTGCCTGATTTTTCGGCAATTACAAATTCTTCGGTTTGGGTTGTAGCATTTACTATAGCTATTGTAGCTTCTATTGAATCTTTGTTATGTATCGAAGCTTCTGACAGATTAGATGTACAAAAAAGAGTAACAGATACTAATAATGAATTAAAAGCACAAGGAATTGGAAACATGATTAGTGGACTTTTAGGTGGTTTACCAATGACTTCGGTTGTTGTACGTTCATCTGCAAATGTAAATGCAGGAGCTAAAACAAAAATGTCTGCAGTAATTCACGGGATACTTTTATTATTATGTGCTTTATCAATTCCGTTCGTTTTAAATAAAATTCCACTTGCAACTTTATCAGCAGTTTTAATTTTAGTAGGTTATAAATTAGCAAAACCAGCAATTATTTTACATTTCTGGCACAAAGGTAAATACCAATTTGTTCCATTTATTGCGACTTTATCTGCTGTTGTATTTTTAGATTTACTAAAAGCAGTAGCCTTAGGAATGGTAATCGCAGTAATTTTTATTTTAAGAGGAAACATTAAAAGAGCATATTTCTTTAAAAAAGAAGATTATAAAGAAGGAGATGTTATTTACATTGACTTAGCTCAAGAAGTATCTTTTTTAAATAAAGCAGCAATTAAAAAAACATTAAATAACATTCCTAACAACTCAAAAGTTGTAATAAACGCATCAGATCCAGTTTATATTGCCCACGATGTTTTAGATTTAATTCAAGAATACCGTGATTTTAAAGCATTAGAAAAAAATGTAGAATTAAAATTAATAGGCTTTAAAGATGCATACGAATTAGAAAACTCTGAATACAATTCAAACCTAATTCACATTGAACACAAGCAAGTTATTGATTACAGACAAAATGGAGTAACCTCACACAAGGACGTAATCGAGCAATTAGCAAAATCAAATAATTAATAAAAAAATAATCATGACTCAACATAGCGATTTTTATAAGAGAATTTTAGATAATAATAAAAACTGGGTAGAAAAAACAATTGCAAACGATCCTAACTTTTTTGAAGGATTAGCTAAAGGACAACAACCACCATTGTTATGGATTGGATGTTCGGACAGCCGCGTACCTGCAAATGAAATTATTGGAGCGAAATCGGGTGAAGTTTTTGTACACCGTAACATTGCTAACATGGTAATTAATAATGACATGAACATGTTATCTGTGTTAGACTATGCGGTAAACCATTTAAAAGTTAAACATATTATTGTATGTGGACATTATGGTTGTGGTGGTATCCAAGCTGCAATGGGAAATAGTTCGTTAGGGTTGATAGATAACTGGTTACGTCATATCAAAAATGTATATAGACTACACAAAAACGAATTAAATGCTATTGAAAATGAAACAGAAAGATTTAATCGTTTTGTTGAAATCAATGTAAAAGAGCAAGTTTTTGATTTAGCGAAAACATCAATTGTTCAAAATGCTTGGAACAATGATCAAGAATTAAGTATTCATGGTTGGGTTTACGGAATTAACTCTGGATATGTGACTGATTTAGATGTGAATTTATCATCTAATGCGCAATTAGAAGAGATTTATCAATTACAATTTTAAGAACAAAAAAGTGTTTATTAGGTCAAACGTTACACTTATTAACAAAAACACTACGCTTATAAATTCATTCTTTACAATATAAAAACTATTATTATTATTGTATCGGGGAAATAGTTAAGTTATTTAAACTTAAGTTTTGAGTAAAAAAAAGGCTAGCCGTAAATCGGCTAGCCTTTTTGTTTTTATTAATACCAACGTTTCTTGTTTTTCTTCGAATTTTCAGATTTTCTGCTATTCGAATTTCCTGCTTTCGATCCGTTTGGATTGTATTTTTTTCTAAAATCCTTTTTAACTGCCTCACCTTCGCGCCAAGGGAATGGATTGTCTTTAACGATTTTGATTTTAAAACGTAAATGTTTTTCAATGTCTGTTAAATAAACCTTTTCATCTTTAGAGCAAAAAGATATAGCTAAGCCTAAGGCTCCAGCTCTTCCTGTTCTACCAATTCGGTGAACAAATGTTTCTGGAATATTAGGTAAATCCAAGTTTATTACCATTGGTAAACCTTCAATATCAATTCCTCGAGCGGCAACATCTGTTGCTATTAAAATATCAATTTCTTTATTTTTAAAAGATTCTAAAACAGCATTACGCGCAGCTTGTGATTTATCACCATGAATACTATCTGCTTTAAATCCATTTTTTAATAAAGAATCCTTAGTTGCATCAGCACTTTGCTTTGTTCTAACAAAAACTAACACATTTTTTAATTCATTTGTTTTTATTAAATGATTTAATAAATTTCTTTTATCTGCTTTTTCTACTAAATACGCTTTATGCGAAACATTGTCAGAAGCAGATGAAATTGGATCTACCGAAATATATTTTGGTCTTGTTAAAAACTCATCTGCCAATTCTCTAACTTCTAAAGGCATTGTAGCAGAAAACAATAATGTTTGTCTATTCTCTGGAGTAAGTTTAATTACTTTTTTTACATCATTAATAAAGCCCATATCTAGCATTAAATCGGCTTCATCAATTACTAAATGATGCATGTGATTTAAATTGATAAAACCTTGTTTGTATAAATCTAAAAAACGACCTGGAGTTGCTATTAAAACATCAACACCTTCTTTAAGTTTATTGACTTGTGGTACCTGATTTACACCACCATAAATAACCAACGATTTTATACTTGTATATTTTGTAAAATAATCAAAATTTTCTGCTAGCTGTTGTGCTAATTCACGTGTTGGTGCTAAAACAACAGTTCTAATGTATTTTACTTTTTTTTCTGAACCAACAATTCGGTGTAGGGAATTGATTAATGGTATTGAAAATGCTGCTGTTTTTCCGGTTCCTGTTTGCGCGCAACCAACAATATCATTACCTGAAATTACATCAGGGATAACTTTTTCTTGAATAGGAGTTGTATCAGTATAGCCAATATCATTAATAGCTTCTAATACATTGTTTGATAATTTTAATTCTATAAATTTCATTATGCAAAAATACAGTTATAAACTAATTTTCAGAAATATTTGTTTTAGCTTTAATAAAATCAGTCACTAAATATGTAATTGCTTTACCAATTTGTCCTTTATTTTCGGTAGAAGCAAGGCTAGGAGCGGCCTCACAGATATGTAAATAGGCTGCTTTTTTGTGTGAACCAAAGAAATGAACAAATTTTCGCGCATTTTCTAAAGAAAAACCGCTTGGTGTTTGAGCCGAAGCTGCAATATTTGGTATTGCATCCATATCAACCTCAATTCCAAAACTATCTTTTTCGATATGTTCTAAAGCAAATTTAAGCTCGTTTTTAAAATCCTTTTCTTCTCTAACGGCAATCGATTCGTACGTATTGTATAAAACGTTAGAATTAGTAGCTTCAATATTTTTTAAAATAGATTTGGTAAGATAATTTTCGTGAGCACCAAAAACAAAATACTTTTTAAGAAAACCTTGGTGATAAGCATACGAAAAACCGTTTCCGCTGTGTCTTCCATCAATATTTCTAAAATCAGTATGTGCATCAAAATTTACCACATTAACAGCTTTACCTTTTGCTAAAGATAATCCTTTAATATTTCCGTAAGCATTATTATGACCACCGCCAATAATTATAGGCACTTTTTTATGTTTGATTAGAACTGATATTAAATAAGAAATTTCTTTATCAACTAAACTAACAGTATCATATAATACTTGTAGATGTTCTACATTTTTTATGTCTAAATTTGGATCAATGTTCAAGACCGAATCAAACTCAAAATTTCCTAATACAGCTACGGATTTTCCTTTTAAAAATGTATTATTTTGAATATTAACAAAACATTTAACATATTCTGCCCACGCACTTTTAGCACCAACAACTCCGTTATTTGCTTTTATACCGTAGTCTTCGGCGATGCCAAAAATTAAAAAAGTAGCTGATGTTGTTTTAATAAAATCCTCAATTGACTGATTATCTTTGGGATAATCAATTCGCTCGCCTAATTTGATTTCATTGCTTCTGGAATTAAGAATTGAAATTAGATCAGAATGTATTAAATTTTTAAAGTATGACATTTTAAATAAATCTTTTGATCAAAAGTAAGGTTTTTTTAAAATTAAATATTAATTTTAGCTAATCAAATTCACAAGAAATAACTTATTTTATTATGGAAATTAAGACAGAGCAAAACTCTTCGAGCAACAAGAGTTTAAAGGTAATTATTATTATTTTACTGTTATTATTAATTGGAAGCTTAGGTTACATTTACAAATTAAGTAATGATCACACTACAGAGGTTACCAAAATAACAAGTGAAAAAGACCAATTGGATGCTGATTTAAAAGATGCTATTGCAAAATATGATGAGGCAATTGCTGAAAACACAAGTTTATCTGGTGAATTGGCTGAGGAAAGAGATAAATTAATTGCTTTACAAGATCAATTAAAAAAATCTCAAGGTGATGTTGCTAGTTTAAGAAAGTACAGAGATTCGTACAATTCATTAAAAAAACAAATGGATTCTTTATTAGCAGAAAACAAACAATTAAAAGCTGAAAATGAAAAATTAAATGTTCAGATTGATAGTACAATGACTGAGTTAAACTCATCTAAAGACATTGTTAACCAATTATCAGAACAAACTGAAATTTTAAGTTCTAAAGTAAAAGAAGCTTCTAAATTAGTTATCACAAACGTACAAAGTCATGCTTTCAAAAAAGGTGGTTTATTAGGTGGTAGCAATTTAAAAGATACTGATAAAGCTAGTAAAGCAGACGTATTAAACATTTCATTCGCTATCGCTGGTAACTCATTAGCAGAAAAAGGGGAGAAGAAGTACTACGTTCAGGTTATTGACAGTAAAAACAATGTTTTAGGTGATAACGAAACTGTTTTATTTGGTGAAAAATACTTAAGCTATAGTTTTATTAAAGAAATTGACTTTCAAGGTAAATCTGTTACTATCAAACATGATATTCCAGTTAAAAACTTAGAAAAAGGTTTATTTACAGTAAACGTTTTTGAAGAAGCTAACTTAGTAGGATCATCTAGTTTTGATTTAAAATAATATAAAAAAGCTCTAACATAACCTAGTTAGAGCTTTTTTTATGCCTTTAATAATAATGTTTGTCTTGTAATATTATTTTCTAATTTAATTTTTTCAATTTCTATAAAACCAAGAGTTTTACATATTTTATTTGATGCTAAATTTTCTATATTCATTCTAGCATATATAGAATTAACCTTTAAATCCTGAATTAAATAAGTAACCATTGCAGTTACAATTTCGGTTCCAAATTTATTATTCCAATATTTTTTATCAATAATATAACCAATCTCAGGTGTTTTAATATTATCAAAGGAATCAAAAAAACTAACTTCAGCAACAATTTGATTATTTTCCTTAAGTCTTGCTAAGTAAATTCCTAAACCAACTTTATATAATTTTCTATATAGCAAAAGCTTTAGTTTTAAATTATTTAAAGACCATTCAAAATCTGAATTGTTTAAATATTTAAGGTTATCCTTATTCTTATAAATTTCTAGTAAATCTAATATATCATTCTCAGAATCTATTTTCTGTATAATTAAACGATCTGTTTTAAATAGGTAATCCATAAATTTAGTTTTTAATAAATATAGTAAAAATAGCTATTTCAAAATATTATATTTTACATAATATAAATTATAATTCAAAATATGTGCGTTTTTAACATTTTTTTAGAATTTTTATTGCGGTAAATATTAAACTTAATATAATTAATGTTTATATTTGCCGATATATTTTAATAAAAATATACGACTAACATTTTAAAACTGCCAGTGCTGTAACACTTATGGCAGTTTTTTTTTTATTTTGGTTTTTGCTCCACAAAATCACCATAATTATACGTTCTTAATAATTGTCTTGAACGCCTTGCATATACATACATTCTATACCAATTACTATACTTTGAACTTTCCAACCATTTAATAAGACTATATATATTATGTACATATTGAACTTTTAACGGTTTTGGATAAACTTTGTTTAAATCCATTGGAAAGTATATAATTACTGAATAATCATTTTCATTTTTAAAAATTACAGACATTTTAATTAAACAAATTTAAGCGAATAAATTAAAAGATACGATTTTATTTACTTGATAATAAAATTTCAACATTCAAGCAATTACATAACAATATAAATGTATCTAAGTTAGGTTTTGTTTTTAACCCAAAAAAACGACTTACATTGGATTGTTTTAACCCTGTAATCTCAGCTATTTTATTTTGTGTATAACCTTTGTCTTCGCATATCTTTTTTAACTGAGCAATGTAATCAACCCATTGCTCAGTATTATCAACATTATTACCCATTATTTTTGATTTTCATTTGTAATGCAATATTACATATCAATATTGATATAAACAAATTTTTTGTTAAAAAAAAAAAAACAAAAAATTTAAAATAATTGTAAGTTACTGAACATTAACTTTTTACCAGTTATTTTTTTTAGTAATAACTATATCAGTTTGACCAGACCTAAAGTATTTTAAAGGAATATTTTCTAATAAATGATATTGAAAGGTATCATTTATAAAATAACGTTCTATATCATTTTGTTCAATATCATAACTATAAGTTATATTGCTAAGCACTATAAAAGGACCTGAAATATATTCCAACTCACCGTTGTTAATGTAAACTATCTCAACCGTACGACTGTGATATAAATATATTAATATACTTTCTCTTTCTACCATAACAACCTCCCTCTATATTCTGAATCTAACAACCTATTTACGTCATCACGTAATTTTTTACCCCCTGTGATAATAAAGTAAGCTTCTTGAAGCTCCATTGGTATAGGTCTATATTTAGATAGAACCTCATACGCTTCTTTGTCGTTTTCCGTCCAACTGCGATAGTCCCAAACACTATACAATGTACCTAAATGATGAGCAATATTATAGGCATCATTTTGTAAGTTTCTATTAGTAGTAATATTATCTAATGCGTTTGAAACTGTACCTGGCGTTAGGTTACTATTATTTAAATTATTTTGAATATCTGATGCGTTCATATTAGTTTGCGCTCGCTTCATATATTTTAATATATAAGGATAAAATAAGAATAGACCGCCAGCAATTAACCATATTTTTGAATTAAAATAAGGAGAGCCCCCGCCCCCCTTATTTCTATTATAAGTACTATAACTCATTATTTCTTTAACATTTTATAAGCTAGATAACCAGCAACGGCAACCAATGCCAAATTTATATACATTTTGTATTGTGCGTAAGTATTTTTCAATGTTTCCATTTTTTTTGTTTTTATTAATTAACGTTTATTTTTTTTTATTTTTTGGTTTTTTATTTAAAAAAAAAAATTAAAAGACCTAAAGAAGCAACGACAGCACCACGAATAACAACACTATCATTTAACTTATCGAGCCAACTTTTGAAAATCTTTTTTGTACCCTCAATGGTCATTTCAGGCAACATTTTATTAAAATTATTGACATTGTCAAAAGCTTTATCATAAGTTTCAACAGTAATCAATTTTGCATTGTTTTGCCCTAGTTCCATTTCAAATATTGCTTTAACAACCTTTAGCATTACGCTTTTTTGCGATAAATCAAGCGGTAAATTTTCAGCGTAACCAGTAACCCCAGCAACATAAGACACGTATTTATCAGTATCGTTTTCATTCGCTGGCGCCCATCTTGTCAGCATTTCTCGAAGAGTATATAAACCATACTTTGACTGATATGTATTTAAATTTACCATTGTTGCACGTACACCGTGCCAAAGCTTTTCAAATGTTTCAAAAGAAGTATCATATCCTTTTATTTTACCCAGCCATGAACTTGAAGAAATCCTAATATTACCGGGATTATTATTTCGCAACCCTCTAACGGAATGATTATTTAGAAATGTCTGCATCTTCAATCTCTTTATTAATGATTAAACCCTGATTTGTTAACTGCTCTTGAAAATATTTTAACGTATTAAACACCGCCACAGCAACACCAGCATATTTAATAATGGTAGTTAAAATAGTTGTAAAATTTCCTATTTTTTTCATTTTTTAAGATTTAAAATTTTTACCAAAATAACCCTCAACACGTTTACCGCTCTTTGTTACGCCACGACCATTTGGCGTAATACATAAACCTAATTGATTTATTGAAACAACTTTTGTTTTAATGTTCATTAAGCAGTAATATTTTTCGGTTTTTATACCGTCAACTAACTGGACTTTAACTCTTATATACTCGTTTCCTCTCTCTGAACTATGAACAGTTATTCCTGCGAATTTTCCATTTGCATCGTAATCAGGGTAAGGAGTTACAAACGCGGTTATAAGACCGTGTTTTGTTTTACGCCAAGCATTTATAACATAATAACCAGCTTTTTCCCCCTCCTTTATTTTGGTATAAACCGCACCGCTTTTTTTATAAATCGGTTGATTTTGATTTTGATTTTGATAAACGTTATTATTATTATAACGGTTATTATTATTATTATACGACATTATTTTAAAACTATTTTTATTATACTGTTTAATTCTCTTAATATTAAGTATATAACCTCTAGGTATATTAAGAGGTTAAATACTTTTTTTGTTATTTTTTTATCGTTTTCGGACACGTTTTTTTGTTTTTGGTGCGGAAAACATTTTTACGATGAAAAATATTAAACCAATTGGAAGAAGAAGCCAGTACCAATGTTTCTTTAAAAATTCTTTTATAGAAATATTAGCGATATTAGCCCCCATATTGCCCAAAGCCTGATTTAGATTTTGACCTGAATTTGTTTTATTGAAATCATTTACAATTTGCCCAGTTTTATTGTCCACGACATTAACTATACCGTCAGCAGCTGAATTTAAAACACCGTCTAATAACTTATTACCTAAGTCTTTAAACGTATCTCCCAATTTATTACCGTCTTTAACTAGTAATTGACCAGTAGAATTATTAACTAATTCTGCTCCTTGCTGTAACGTGTTTGTCAATGCAGCCACCTGCTCTTCATTACTTATACGACCGACACCCCCAACGCTCATATTTGTACCAGTAGCTTTGTTAACTGCCTTTACCACGCCCCCAGCAATTTTTTTAAAAAACCCCATTACTTCCTTTCTATAAAGTCTAACATTCCGTTATTGTCCATGTCAAAGGTTGAGGATGCAAAACCAAGAGTTAAATTGTCTGCTATTCTAGTCGCTGTACGTCTCCACATGTTCCCTAACATGCTACCGCCAGCCTTTTTTTCAAACTGTCTGCTAAACCAACTCATAATTATTTCGTTTTAGGCATTAGTTCTGCAGTTGCTCTACGGTGTGGAATAACATAACTACTTTGAGCGTTTAGATATGGCATATCATATTGAAAATGAATATTTAACGCTTTAGCTTCCGCAAGGTCATAACGTTTAATAATCTCAACAGTTGTTACTCCAACTGTTTGAATAATTGCATTATCTTGGTTTAACAATTGTAATGTTCCGTCATCGCTAATTGCTTTAAGTGAAGCCATTGAAGAAGACATGTAGAGCAATTCGTCTGCTGAATATTCTAATCTCTTACCGTCATCTAAAATAAAAATTACGCTATCAACCACATTAGCAAAGTTAGGAACAAAAATTGCTTCACAGTGTGCAACGGTGAAAACCTGTCTATTTTGTTCGGCTCCCATTACTTTAATTTCGTGTTTTACCACAGAATTAGAAGCAACCGTTTCGTCCATTAAATGTATTCTAGTTTCTGAATCTGCTGAAAAACCGTTAAAAGTAAATGCCAACTGGTCACCTACACCTAAATGTATATTACCGTTAGAACCTAAAGACAATTCTAAATATGAACTTTTTGAGGTAATAAGTCCTAAAGAATCATTTCCCAATCTGTTTAAAATTGCATAATCTCCAATAGTTACATTTTGACACACTTGAATGTTTTCACCATTCGCACGCTCTAGTATAACGCTCATTCGTGCATTTAACAGTTTGTCGAAATCAGATGAAGAAGCAACGAATAACAAGTCGCCACCGTTTTTTTGATGCCTGATAGTCGGGGGATTTGCCCCAACTCCTTGATAAATTTTCATGTTTATAATATTTTTTAAAATTTTATTGATGCAAATATTTAACATAAATTAACAAGTATATTTAAATTGGCACATATTGGCACTTTTAAGGCTATTTTAACCCTAAATAACATATTAAATGTTCACGAACTAGAATTTTTGTATTATAATGCTCTTTAATATCGGAAGATATTCTTTTAGCCGTTCTTTCAGAAATTAATAATTCATTAGCTATATCTTTAATCGTCATTTTTTGGAGTTGCATTTTAGAAGACATACTTTAAATCATTAAATTGAACATGATTGATTGAATTATCTTGAATTTTTAAAGGTAAATCTTCTATCATTTTGTCAGCTGAATAACCTATACAGCTGTACAATTGATTTTCAAATTTTGTTAAATTAAAAGTGTTTTTTATTTTTTCTTTAAATTCAAATTCACGCAAGTAATATTTGTATTTTGAAACAAACCAATCAGATAATTTATTATTATTAAACACTTTAATTAATGTTTTGAAGTATATCGAATTTTTGTTTTGATAAAATTGACGGAATAATGACTTAACTAAACGTTTATTTACATTGTCGGAAATTTCAAAGATTTTCTTTAAACGAGCCAAAACAAGCCCCTTACCATTTCTGTAAAATTCTTTGACTTTATCCCAGTTTCTAAAATTGTAATCTTTTTCTTTTTGGTTTTGACTTTTGTTTGTGTTGTAAACAAATTCGAAAAAATTTTTTTCTGCAAATTCAAGTAAATTAACTAGTGCTAAATCATCAAATATCTCAAGACCTATAGGAGTCGCAAGATTTGTAAAAAATTTATTATTTAACTGAAATTCAAATCGCCATACAACACCGTTCAATTGGTTTAACTCATGAAAATCGTCTATATATTTTTTAGGTTCACGAGAACAGGCATTTTCATAACTTTTATTATAAATTCTTAAAAATTTTGAACTTGAACGCTTTCCGATTGAGTAACCAGTAGGAACTAAAACACCGTTAATTGTATGATTATGAACGTTTATAGTTTTATCACGTCCTTTTAATTTTATCATCTCATTATCCAACTTGTTGAATAAATCATTGTATAAATCGCTATCATTCGAATCAAATGCAATATCTAATCGATTGAATGAATCAAATTTAACTTTGTAATATTCCTGAAAGGCTATAATTAAATTTTTTAACCCCTCGTTTGAAACAGTGTAAAATAAATAATTCTCTAACTGAAATTGTATTAATTTCTCGTCGATAACTGGAGAACGTGGATTTGACAAGATTTTACCAATTAGTTTACCTTCATGGTAAAGCGTATAGGCGTTTTTAAAAATTTTCGTTCCAAAATCCTCCTGATTTAATTCAAATGGACAATTAGAGTTAACTGCATATTTTGACGCTGTAACATCAAAATTTAATGTTAAATCCCCTTTAAAATTCATGATTAAATAATCAATAGTAACTAACATTTTTATATATATTTTTTTTATTTTAGGTGAGTTAGTCCCCGTTATACCGATATGGGGACTAAATAAATATTGCGGATTTATGAAAGATGAATTAAAAATTTAGTAATATTTATAATTTCACGTTCTAATCTATAAATTGAACTATCTAAAGCGGTTGACTTCTTTTCAACATCAGTGGCAGAAGCTATGTCTCCTATTCTGACAAATTCTAATAAATCAATGATTTTAAGAATATAAGAACTCATACTATTCTATATTTTAGTATAACTTTTTCTAGCAATTCTCTTGAAGTCGTGGCGTATATTTCCATAGAATGGAAGCCAATAAAGACAAATTCTAACTTATAATAATTAGAAGTTGTAGGAGTTATCACAACATATTGTCTGCGATTGACTTTTGATACTATTGCCAACCTGTTACCGAATAAGGAAATTTTGTAATAAGGACGAAGAATCCTTTGAATTGTTTTGAAATTAACCGAAGTACGATGCATTTTTGCCAACATTTCAGGCAATTGCTGATTTTTTTTATTTTTTTTCACTGGATTTTTTATTTAAAATCCGCAAAAATAAACCTTTAAAAACGTGTTAAAATTTTTACATACTGTAAATTATAGTTCAAAAATTATATGTTTTAAATATTTAGATGTATGTAAATAACTTGCCTTTTATTTGTATTAAAAAAATGATTAAACTATTTTTGTAAAATAAACTAATAAGATTTACTGTGGAAAATCCAAATGCACAAAAATTAATTAACAAAATCCAGAAAGATTTATTTAAGAATGGATTTGTGGCTGAAACTTTAGTAACAGATTTAAAGAAGCTTCGTGAATATGCTTTAGAAGAACAAAATCCTGTTTTAGTTAAAGCTTTACGTTTAACTTATGAGCATATTGAAGCTAATAATGCATTTTTAATTCCAATTCCGGATGATGAGCCGTTTGAATCTGAAGAAGATGAAAATGAAACAGAATTAGAATTTGCTAAAGAAAATAACTTAGACAGTTTAGACTATTTAATTTCATTATTTTTAGATTTAGAAAATAAAACTAATATAGCTGATATTCGTGAATACAACAAGCTGTTTAAACAATTCAATTAGTCTATTTTACATAATATAAAAGCTACGTAACTCATAGTTATGTAGCTTTTTTAGTATGTATTTAACCTATTAAATAAAAAGATAGTTTATCTTTGAAAATTATAATAAATTAAACGTATTAAAATGCTTAAATCATTTAAAATTATTGCTTTTTTAGAAGGTATTTCTTACTTAGTTGTTTTATACAATATGTTAGTAAATAAAACTTTTTTTCCAGATTTATATCAAACATTATTACAACCATTTGGTATGGGACACGGAATTTTATTTATTGCCTACGTCGTATTAGCTATTTTACTTAAAGAACCTCAAAAATGGTCGTATAAAGATTTAGCACTTATTTTATTAGCCTCTCTTCTACCCTTTGCTACTTTTTGGGTTGAAAGAAAGTACTGTAAAACAGCATAATATACTTATATGATAGAATTATTTGAGCTAATTCCTAGCCTATTAGAACAAGCCGGATTAATAACAAAATATGCCTCCTTATTAGGACTTGCTATTAACTCTATTATAGTAATATTTATTGCTTATTTTTTACGCATCATCTCTAGAACGATTTTACTTAAAATAACCGAACATATTGCGAGTTCAACTAAGTTTAAATTTGATGATTTTTTGGTTAAAAATCATTTTTTTAGAAATACAGCTCGCATCGTTCCATTGTTTTTTTTAAATGAAATTTATCCTTTTTTATTTATTAATCACAAGCAAATAATTGTCCCTTTTTTAAAGTTTTTCCATTTACTAATTATTTTAACCGTAGTTTTTATAATAATTAGTATCTTAAAATCTTTAAAAGATCAATTAAAAGAAATTGAACGTTTTAAAGACAAACCTATTGATAGTTACATACAAGTAGTCTCAATAACAGTTTGGGGGTTGGCTATTATTTCAATGATTTTGATTTTATTTAATTTAAAAATAGGTGCAATATTAGCTTCATTTGGTGCTGTTTCAGCCATTGTAATATTAATTTTTAAAGATACAATTTTAGGATTTGTTGCTAGTATTCAAGTATCCGCTAACGATTTAGTTCGCATTGGCGATTGGATTACCTTGCAAAAGTTTGGTGCCGACGGTTTTGTTACAGAAATTAATTTAGCAACTGTTAAAGTTCGAAATTTTGATAATACAATTACTACAATCCCAACTTACAGCCTAATTTCAGACTCATTTGTAAATTGGCGCGGTATGTTTGATTCTGACGGTAGACGTATTAAAAGACATATCTTTATTAAAGAAAGTTCAATACGATTTTTAGAAACAAAAGATTTAGAAGAACTTAAAAAGATTTCTCTAATTACTAAATATATTGAACATAGACAGCGTGATATCGATAAATTTAATACCAAAAATAACATCGATAAGTCAATATTAATTAATGGTAGAAATTTAACTAATTTTGGAGTTTACAGAAAATATTTAACCGAATATTTAGCAGCACAACACGTTTTAAACCACGATATGATGCTAATGGTTAGGCATTTACAACCTACTGAAAAAGGAATTCCGTTAGAAATTTATGTTTTTAGTAAAGATAAAGTTTGGAAAAACTATGAATACATTATGGCAGATATTTTTGACCATATTTTAGCCTCTGTTAAATATTTTGATCTAGAGGTTTTTGAATTGCCATCATCATCCGATTTTCAATCTTTTGTAGCATATCAAAAAAGTAAAGGAGAACTTTAAAGTTCTCCTTTTTTTATTTACTTTTTGCAATCGCATCTTTTATAATCTCTGCGTGATCAAAAGCTAATTCTGGTAAATTAGTAACAGTAAACCATTTTGCTTCTTTTGCATCATCAGCAGCTTTAGCAATAATATTTTTATCTACATTAGCAAAATATGCAATACTCACCACATGGCTTCTTGGATCTCTAAAAGGTTTACCATAAGCACCTAACTGGGATAATTTTTCTAATTTAATTGTTGTTTCCTCTTCTAATTCTCTAAGTGCTGCCACTTCTAAATCTTCGTTTTCATCAACAAAACCACCAGGTAAAGCCCAACAATCTTTAAACGGATCGTTTTTGCGTTTAATTAGTAATATTTGATTTTCTGCTTTAAATAAAACAATATCAACCGTTACAAATATTTTAGAAACTCTCATTTAGTCAATTTTTTTAAAAACTAATACAATTTTGTCATTTGTATAAAAAGTTAATTTATCATTTAAAACCTTTACTTTATCAGCATTCGCTAAAAGAGAATTAAATAATCTATCCTTAGCACCTTCACAAAACATTTTTGTACCAATAACTTCGCTTAAAGTTATCTTTTCGTTTTCTAAATTATATAAACCTCCCATTCCGTTGCAACCATCATTACCACCAAAACTTCCGTCCGACTTAAAAAACAATTGTGGTGTTCGGGTAAAATCTGTATCGGTTACTGCTGCACCATCAATTTCAGTCAGTTCCCACTGCTTCTCTATAAAATCAGTTGTTTTTATTTTAGCAGAATTACAAGCAGTAAACAACATCGATAGACTAAATAAAAATAAATAAAATCTCATTAATTTTTTTTTAAATTCAATCAAAAATAAACATTACTTTTTACTTTCAATAAATTCTGTCTTTAAAAATTCTAAAACTTCAGTATCATTTGCAAATAAAATTAAAACATCATCTTCCACTTTTAAATTGGTAACACTATTTAGGGCCATATTATATTCATTATCGTTAACGCCTTTACAATGCATTTTGGTTGCAGCCATTTTGTAAAAACTCAACTTTGATTCCTCTAAAATATATTTTCCCATATAATCATTACAACCGTCATTTCCAGAGACTCTAAAATCTATCAAAAAGTTAATTTGAGGAACATTATAGGTAGTATCAACAAACTTTTTACCGTTTAATTTCTCTAACTTCCACGAAGTTAAATCAATTTCAGATCGTTTAATTCCATCAGAAGCACTACAATTTATCATAAACAAAGAACAAATAATAAAAATAAAAGCTAATTTTTTTTTCATAATTTAAGTTTTTATTAAATAATAACGTAGATATTTTAATTTTATGCTTTTTAAAGCCATTTAAAATACATTTTAATCAATTTATTCATTACACACTATTGTAGTTTAAAATAAAAAAGACAAAATGTATTCAAAATGTTATTTTTTTTATAAATTGGGTTTTGCAAAACAAACACAAATTACAATTATGAAACAAATGTTTAAAGAAGTTACTGATTTGCTTCGCAACAGACAGTATACTGACTTAAAAAGCTATGCCATTACAAAACCTGAGAAGATGAATTGGGTTGTTGATGTTTTTGAGGGAATCCATGTAAATAAAAATCCAAATAAAACCGCTTTATTATGGACAGATGGTAACGAAACTGTAGAGTACTCATATCAAGATCTATCATCATTAGCCAATCAATTACTAAACTTTTTATCAGCCAAAGGAGTAACAAAACGTGATATTTTACTTACACAAATGATGTTACAGCCTATAACTTGGGTCTCAATTTTAGCAAATATAAAAGGTGGATATCAAATGATTCCGGCTGCTACCATACTTGGAACTAACGATATGGTTTATCGTTTTGAAAAGACCTTTCCAAAAGTGGTTTTTGCCGATCAAGAAAATGCGTACAAAACAGAAGAAGCTGAAAAAATAATTGGTAAGCAAATTCCTGTGAAAATTATTGCCGAAGGAAAGCGCGAAGGTTGGTATTCTTTAGAAGATATAATGAAAGAATCAAACCAAGCAGATGGCGTTTACAGCGATCCACACGATACTTTATTTATGTTTTTCACTTCGGGAACAACAGGTTTACCAAAAATTGTATGCCATACACACTTAAGC
>CANRKI010000038.1 GCA_947631175.1 uncultured Flavobacterium sp. | reverse complement strand
TAAAAGAAAAGACAAGTTTTTAGATGTATTTGTATCTGTTTCTAAATTAGTTGCTTTATATTTAGGTAAATGCGTACCTTCTTTAACAAATATTTTTAAAGGAGTTGTTGCATTCCAAGACCAAGTTTGTCCTGTTACATTTTTATTTTGATTTGCCCACTTTAAAGCATCTGCCAAATTTGTTGGAGTTGCCCAAGAAGCACCATTTCCTGTACCATTGTAGGTTACATAGATAATTCTATTTGTGGGTTGTATTTGTGCATTTAATTTAAATATAAACAGTAAAAAGACACAAATAAAAAGTAATTTATTTCTCATTATAAAAAATAGTTAAGACTTAATAAACAGAACAAATTAACAATAAAATAACAACCAAAAAAATACGTAAAAACACCTGTTTTTACAAACAGGTATTTTTACCTGCTAGTGTTAAAATTGGCTTTTTAAAAACAAAAAAGAGATGTCTAAAAACTAGACATCTCTTAAAAACTCTTCAAAATTATTCCCCAAAATAATCTCTTGTCACAAAGTAAAGATTATTATTTTTATCACAAAATAACTTAAATAGGGTATTTTGATTAACTTTGAAAATATAGAAACCAATTTATAACAATGCAAGAAACTAATATAGAACAATGGGATAACCTTTTTAAAAAGCAAAAGTCTCATTCTAAAGCAGATAATAAGGTTGAAAACCCAGAAAGCATTGATAGTTATATCTTTATATATGACTGTTTTGAGAACTCTATTTTATATATTAACAATGCCTTTGAAACATTAACCGATCATGCTGTTTTAGACTTTGATTTAGACTTTTTAATTAATATGATTCATCCTGAGGATTTAAATTACTTTTTTGAGTCTGAAGAAAAAGGGTTAGCCATTACCAATAAATTACTTTTTAATGAGCATTTTAAGTACATACTTTCGTACACATATAGAATTAAAACAAAATCTGGAAAATATATTCGTATTAGACAACAATGCCAAGCGTTAGAGGTTAATAACAGTGGGCATCTTACCAAAACATTGGTTATACATAAAAAAGTTACTGATTTTAAGGATAGACCTTTTGATGATTACAAGGTTTTTGATAAATCACAAAACATTTATGTAGATGAAGAGAATTGTTATAATTTAAGCAAACGTGAATTCGAAATTTTGAATTTAATTAAACAAGGATTAAATAGCCAAGATATTTCGGAGTCTTTAAACATCAGTAAAAACACGGTTATAACACATCGAAAAAATATCTTAACTAAAACAAATTGTAATAGCTTTATCGAATTAATTAAAAAGATAAGTACAAATCCTTTTTAAAGTGATAACTCTGGTAAACTTATTATCTTTTTTTGCAGTGCAAACACTACTAATCCAACAATATTTTTGACACCAATTTTTAAAAATAAATTGTTTTTATGTCCCTCAACAGTACGCTGAGTAATAAACAACATCTCGCCTATTTCCTTCGCTGTTTTTTGTTGACATATTAAACGTACAATTTGAATTTCACGCTCGGTTAACTCTAAATCCTCATCAATAACAGGTTGTGGGGATTTAGTCGAGATTTGTTCTCTAATAATATCTAACTGTGGTAACGAAAAATAAAAACCTTTTTTATTAACCGTATCTATAATATCTAATAAATCAAACGGAGAAATGCCTTTAGGTAAAAAGGCCGCAACCCCTTTTTTAAGCATAAACCCCATTGAGTTATCTTGATAATGGGAAGACACCACCACTACTTTAAGATCAGGCTTAACAGATTTTACGTGTTCTAAAACATCTAAACCGCCAACAGTTTCCATTTTTAAATCCAACAATAAAACATCCAACTCCTCAACGTTTTTAGGGTCTTCAAGGTGTTTATATAACTGGTAACCATCAATCGAATCAAAAACTACGTTTAGATTATCCCTTTGGTCAAAAAAATTTTTCAATAATGTTACAATTAAATAATCATCATCTACTATTGCTATGTTTATCTTTTCCATCTAACACTAAAATTACTCAAATATACTTGTATAAAACAAATATAATTAACCTTTATCCATACATTATATTCTTCTAAAAAAATTATTTCCCTTAACTAATTAAAAATAGTATAATATATAAATGTTTGATTTAAATAAGGCGGTGGATCTTCTTAATCACATGTCAAATAAAAAAAAAAAAAATCAAATTTTTCTATGTAAAAATACCTGTTTTTATCAACCAAGTATTTTTACCTGTTTTGTTGTAATAACAAAAATAAACGATGAACATATATTTTAGTATTATTTTATTTGGTTCGCTAGGCTAATCAATTATAAAATAACTATCTTTGAACTTATTTTTAATCGTTAAATTATACTTATGTGTAAACATGATGATCTAAACGAGCAATTAGGGGAAAACCACATTGGAACTTGCTCAGATACTCCTTTACGTGCTGATGCTTTTGTGCTAAGCGACGAAGAAAAAATCGAATCAATAAAAAAAGATGTTGAAAATATTTTAATCACATTAGGAATGGACCTTACTGACGACAGTTTAAAAGGAACGCCTAATCGTGTTGCAAAAATGTTTGTAAAAGAAATTTTTGGCGGATTAAATCCAGCTAAAAAAGCATCTTCTTCAACGTTTGATAACAAATATAAATATGGCGAAATGCTAGTAGAAAAAAACATTGTTGTTTACTCTACTTGCGAGCACCATTTATTACCAATTGTTGGTCGTGCACACGTTGCTTATATTTCGAATGGAAAAGTTGTTGGCCTTTCTAAAATGAATAGAATTGTTGACTTTTACGCAAAAAGACCGCAGGTTCAAGAGCGCTTAACTATCCAAATTGTAAAAGAATTGCAACAAGTTTTAAACACAGATGATGTAGCATGTATTATTGATGCTAAACACCTTTGTGTGAACTCTCGTGGTATTCGCGATATCGAATCAAGTACAGTTACGGCTGAATTTGGAGGTAAGTTTAAAGACGAAAACGTTCGTAAAGAATTTATCGAATACATTAAATTAGAAACTAAATTCTAAGATTTTATTATGCACTTATACGAAAATCAGAAATTAAAAATTTATAATTCCCTTACCAGTCAAAAAGAAGATTTTATTCCTATTTTAGAAGGAAACGTTGGTATGTACGTATGCGGGCCAACCGTTTATAGCAACGTGCACTTAGGTAATTGTAGAACTTTTATTTCGTTTGATTTAGTATATCGCTACCTAAAACATTTAGGGTACAAAGTTCGCTATGTTCGAAACATAACAGACGTTGGACACATGGTAGACGATGCTGATGAAGGGGAAGATAAAATTGCTAAAAAAGCACGTTTAGAGCAAATTGAACCCATGGAAGTGGTACAACGTTACACCGTTGATTTTCACCAAATTCTATCAATGTTCAATAACCTTGAACCTAATATTGAACCTACAGCTACTGGACATATTATTGAGCAAATCGAAATTATTAAAGATATTTTAGATAACGGATTTGCTTATGAAATAAATGGTTCGGTTTATTTTGATGTAGTAAAATTTAACCAAGCACATACCTACGGTAAACTTTCTGGACGTAACATTGAGGAAATGATTGCGAATACTCGCGATTTAGACGGACAATCCGATAAAAAAAATCCACAAGATTTTGCTTTATGGAAAAAAGCCGAACCTCAACACATTATGCGTTGGCCTTCTCCTTGGGGAGATGGATTTCCAGGATGGCATCTTGAATGTACAGCAATGAGTACCAAATACTTAGGCAAAACATTTGATATTCATGGAGGTGGAATGGATTTAAAATTCCCACACCACGAATGTGAAATTGCTCAAAACGAAGCTTGTACAGGTCACGCACCAGTTAATTATTGGATGCACGCAAATATGCTTACCCTTAATGGTAAAAAAATGGCTAAATCTACAGGAAATAACATTTTACCTCGTGAATTATTTTCGGGAGAAAATGCTGTACTTTCAAAAGCTTTTTCACCATCTGTAACACGCTTTTTTATTTTACAAGCACATTATCGTAGTATTTTAGACTTCTCGGACGAAGCAATTTTAGCATCCGAAAAAGGATTTCAACGCTTAATGGAAGCTGTTCGTGCATTAAAAACATTGCCAACGCAAAACGCGACAAGCAATTTCAACATAGCTAATTGGAGACAAACCTGCTATGATGCCATGAACGACGACTTTAATAGTCCTATTTTAATAGCTACAATTTTTGAAGCGGTAAAATATATTAACTCCGTTAAGGATGGTAAGGAAACGATTTCCAGCACAGATCTTGAACTGCTTACAACTAGTTTACATAACTTTATTTTTGATGTTTTAGGTTTAAAAGACGAACAAGAAACATCGAACGCAAACATAACAAAGTTAGATAGCGTAATGAATATGCTAATTGAAATGAGAAACGAAGCTCGAGCAAATAAAAACTGGGCACTTTCTGACGAAATTAGAGACAAGTTATTAGACGTAGGCATCCAATTAAAAGACGGAAAAGACGGCACTACATTTACATTAAATTAATACAAAAAAGATGGATTTTTTCCATCTTTTTTATTTACATTAGCCCCTATGGTACGAAAAATAGTTATATTTCCGTTTTTAGTTTTAATTCGTTTTTATCAACTCTGCATTTCTCCTTTTTTACCAAGCGCTTGCAGGTATTCACCAACATGTAGTACTTACACGTATCAAGCCTTAAAAAAGCACGGATTAATAAAAGGAAGTTGGCTTGGAATAAAACGTATTTTAAGCTGTAACCCATGGGGAGGCAGCGGCTATGACCCAGTGCCCTAATTAAAGTTATACTAATTTATGACACACGCATTAAACATGATTTGGAATCCTTCAGAAGGAATTGATTTAGGATTTTTTATGATTCGTTTTTACAGCCTTATGTTCGTTATTGCATTTGCGCTAGGTTTTTTTTTAATGAAAAAAATATTTTTACGAGAAAATGAATCTCTAGAAAAACTAGACTCGCTTTTTGTATACATGATTGTTGGAGTATTACTTGGAGCTCGACTTGGTCATGTGTTTTTTTACGATTGGGAGTATTACAAAAATAATTTATTAGAAATTA
Source organism: uncultured Flavobacterium sp. (assembly GCA_947631175.1). Taxonomy (GTDB): domain Bacteria; phylum Bacteroidota; class Bacteroidia; order Flavobacteriales; family Flavobacteriaceae; genus Flavobacterium. The sequence continues at coordinate 14,502 of CANRKI010000038.1, read as the reverse complement.
TTTTACCTGTTCGTTTCTCACCAGAATTTCAATTTACTGGATTTGCAGGACTAGCCTCACACGGAGCCGCTATTGCAGTAATTATTGTTCTTTATTTTTATTCTAAAAAAGTAATACAAAAACCAATTTTATGGATTTTAGATCGTATTACAATTCCAGTAGCTATTGGTGGTGTTTTTGTTCGTTTAGGAAATTTTTTTAATTCAGAAATTATTGGACACGAAACAAAATCTGCCTTAGGTGTACGTTTTATTAGAGATCAGTACTCAGCACAGGATGTGTTTGAAATTACTAAAAATCCAAACATAAACGAAGGATACAAGCAAATTGCAACAGATCCTACATATGCAGAATTTTTAAACAGAGTGGTTGCTAAACATCCTACGCAATTATACGAGGCTTTGGGTTACATTTTTGTTTTTGCCATTGTATACTTTTTATATTGGAAAACAGAAGCTCGTAATAAAGCTGGATATATTTTTGGAATATTTTTAATTCTATTATGGTCTGTTCGTTTTATTGTTGAATTTGTAAAAGAAAGTCAAGGCGGTTTTGAGTCCAATTTAGGTCTTTTCTCAACCGGACAATGGTTAAGTATTCCTTTTATTTTAGTAGGAATCTATTTAACTTACAATGCAAATAAAAAACAAGCGTAAGCTTAAATATATAAAGTAAAAAAGCTCGATATAAGTTTATATCGAGCTTTTTTTATTTATCAAATTTTAATTCTTTAGCTTTTTCAGGATCTTCTTCGTGTTTTAATAAATCAAACTCTGTTCTAAAAACTTTATCCCAAAGTGTATTACTAACTCCAAACCCTAAATGTTCATTACGATAATGATGCATTTGATGATTGCGCCACAAAGGTTGTAAAAACTTAAACGGAGGCTCAATTGCATGAATTAAGTAATGCATTGATGCATACAATAGCCAACCTAAAATAAACCCGGGATAAAAAGCAAACACATATTTACCTAATATTAAGTACTGAATTGCAAATAAAAAAGCTGCAATTAGTAAACTTGGTACCGGAGGCATAAACAAACGTTGTCTATCTCGAGGATATTCGTGATGGTTGCCATGTAATATGTAAGCAAACTTTTGAAAACTAATTTTATCGCTAATTAAATGAAAAATCCAACGGTGTGCAATGTACTCAAAAAAGGTCCAAAAAAACAATGCAAAAAAAGCAATTGCAAACATCTTTTTTAAACTTAAATCATACGTAATCAATCCGTAATAAAAACAATAAACAAAAATAGGTACGTGAATTCCCCAACTTAATGCAGGATGTCCTTTAGTTAAAGCTTCTAAAAATGAATTTTCAAATAATCTTGCTTGGCCTGTGTTTTTAACTCTTACTCGTTTTTTCATTTTTACCTCTATTAATATATTGGTTATTAACTTAAAAACATTAAAATAAGAAAAATATTATAAATTTTTAAAACAAATTACCATTTAATTACAGCACTTGCCCAAGTAAAGCCAGATCCAAATGCTGCTAAAACAACTGTATCTCCTTCTTTTATTTTACCTTGTTCCCAAGCTTCGGTTAAAGCAATTGGAATAGACGCCGCTGTAGTATTACCGTATTTTTGAATGTTATTAAAAACCTGATCGTCTGTTAATTTAAACTTTTGTTGAATAAATTGAGAGATACGTAAGTTTGCTTGATGCGGAACTAACATATCAATATCCGCAACAGTTAATCTGTTGGCTTGTAAACCTTCGTTAATCACTTCTGAGAAACGTACAACCGCATGTTTAAATACATATTGTCCGTTCATGTGTGGGAAGTATGAAATATCCTCAGGATCATTTGCATTAATAATATCTGTTACCCAACGTGTCCCCATTCCTGGAGTTACTAAAGCTAATTCCTCAGCGTGCTCTCCTTCAGAGTGTAAATGAGTAGATAAAACTCCTTTTGTATTATCTTCTGTTCTTGATAAAACTGCAGCTCCTGCTCCATCTCCAAAAATTACAGAAACATTACGTCCGCGTGTAGTCATATCTAACCCACGAGAGTGAATCTCAGAACCAATAATTAAAACATTTTTATACATTCCTGTTTTAATAAATTGATCTGCTACTGATAAAGCATATAAAAATCCAGAACATTGGTTACGCACGTCTAATGCACCAACAGTTCTTAATCCTAATTCTTTCTGAACTAAAACCCCTGGACCTGGAAAATAATAATCCGGAGATAAAGTAGCAAAAACAACAAAATCAATATCATCTGTAGTTAAACCCGAACGCTCTATTGCAATTTTAGCGGCTTTAACTCCCATAGAGGTTGTTGTATCTTCACCTTGTACTATATGTCGTCTTTCTTGAATTCCTGTGCGCTCTTGGATCCATTGATCGTTGGTATCCATAATTTTAGACAAATCATCATTAGTAACTACATTATCTGGAACGTAGTAACCTAAACCTGTTATTTTTGAATTGTACATAAATTTATTAGATTTATAATTTCAGGGTACAATAATACTACTTCTTTCATTATTATAAATCATTTTTCGTATATTTTTATGAATGCTGTGTATTTCTACAAAAAAAAAGTACCTTTAGCAAACTAATAAACAATATAAAACAAATTCTATGAAAATAATCTATCAATCCTTATTAGCATTATTTTTAACCACTTCAATTTTCTCAAATTCAATGTTAGCACAAGAAAATTTAAGCTTTCAAAAACCTTCTAAAGAAATTTTAGACTTGGTCGAGTACGACAGAGCGCCTTCAGTTTCAATGGATTCTAAAAAGGAATGGATGCTACTTTCGTATCGTGCAACTTACAAATCACTTGACGATTTAAATCAAGATGAGTTGTGCCTTGGAGGTTTACGTATCAATCCAGTAACAAATATTTCGAGTACAGCTACGTACATCACTAATTTAAAAGTTAGAAAAGTAAAAGATAAAAACGAAATTCAAGTTAAAGGTTTACCGCAAAACGCTAAAATCACAAACTTATCTTTCTCTCCAAACGAGAAAAAAATTGCTTTTACAAACACAACTACAAACGGTGTTGAACTTTGGGTTTTAGACATCGAGACTGCACAAGCAAAAAAACTAACTTCTGATAACTTAAATGCAAATTTAGGCAACCCAGTAAGTTGGTTCAGAGATGGTAATTCTTTATTAATTAAAAAAATACCAGCAAATAAACCTGCTCTAATTAACACGGCTAAAGCCATTCCTAGTGGTCCTATCATCTCAAACTCGGATGGACAAGTTTCTCAAAACCGTACGTACCAAGATTTATTAAAAAATCCAATCGACGAACAAAACTTTGAAAACATTGTTACTTCAGAATTATACAAAGTAGATTTAAACGGAAAAGAAACTTTATTTAAAAAAGCTGCAATGTATGCTGGCGAAAGCTTTTCACCAGACGGAAATTACATTATGATTACTACGCTAGAGAAACCGTTTTCATACATTGTACCTTTAAACCGCTTTCCGCAAGTAACAAACGTATATAATACCGATGGAACTTTAGTGAAACAAGTTAACAACATTCCGTTAACCGAGATCATGCCAAAAGGTTTTATGGCAACTCGTACTGGAAAACGTAACATGGGATGGAGACCCGACTTACCTGCAACATTAACTTTTGTTGAGGCATTAGACGGTGGTGATCCTGCAAATAAAGTGGAGTTCAGAGACGAACTTTTTGCTTGGGAAGCACCTTTTAACTCCAATCCAAAATCATTAGTAAAAACACCTCAACGTTATGCTGGTGCAAGCTGGGGGAACGACAATACAGCTTTAATTTTTGATAATTGGTACGATACTCGTAACATCAAAACTTATTTATTTAATCCTTCTAAACCAGAAAAAGGATTAAAAGTAATTTGGGACAGAAACCAACAAGACATATACTCGGATCCAGGATCGTTCGAAACTAAAAAAAATCAATACGGACGTTATGTTTTAAATATCGAAAACAACAAAGGATACCTAATTGGAAAAGGATTCACTAAAGAAGGGCAATTTCCTTTTATTGATGAGTTTGACTTTGGTACGTTAAAAACCAAAAGAATGTACACCTCAAACTTAAAAGATAAAAAAGAAGATATTTTAAGTTTAGAAGATGCTAAAAAAGGAGAAGTTTTAGTTATGATTCAGTCTAAAAACGAATATCCAAACTACTACTTCCGTAACATAAAATCTAGAAAAGGATTACAAACAATTACAACATTCCAAAACCCTTTCGAGAGTATTAAGGATGTTTATAAAGAGGTTATTAAATACAAACGTAACGACGGTGTTGAACTTTCGGGAACTTTATACTTACCAGCTGGATACGACAGAAAGAAAAAAGCCGAAAAATTACCCTTATTAATTTGGGCTTATCCAGAGGAGTATAAAGACAAAAACTCGGCAGGACAATCAGCACAAAACCCGAACGAATTTACATTTCCGTACTACGGATCATTTGTATATTGGGCAGCTAAAGGATACGCCGTGTTAGACGATGCCTCTTTCCCAATCATTGGCGAAGGCACCACAGAACCTAACGACACTTTTATTCAGCAACTTGTTGCAAACGCAGAGGCTGCAATTAACGCAGTAAACAAATTAGGTTACATTGACCCAACTAAAGTGGGAGTTGGTGGGCACTCGTACGGAGCCTTCATGACAGCAAACCTACTTTCGCACTCTAACCTTTTTGCGTGTGGTATTGCACGTTCTGGTGCGTATAATCGTACATTAACACCATTTGGTTTTCAGCGTGAACAACGTAATTTCTGGGAAGTTCCCCAAATTTACAACGGCATGTCGCCTTTCATGAGCGCTGATAAAATGAAAACACCAATGCTTTTAGTACACGGTGAAGCCGACAACAATCCTGGGACTTTTACCCTACAAACCGAGCGTTATTTCCAAGCTCTAAAAGGTTTAGGTGCTCCGGTTCGAATGGTACTTTTACCTAAAGAAAGCCACAGCTACGTTGCTAAAGAAAACATTTTGCACCTACTTTGGGAACAAGATCAGTTTTTAGAAAAGCACTTAAAAAATAAAAAATAGCATAAAAAAACTCGAAGTGTACATCGCTTCGAGTTTTTTTTATTTCATAATTTGGGCGTTCCCCAAACATACAAGCTCCATAAATTACGCTTGTATATTTGCGTCAGGTGTTACGCTATATCTTTTGTATCGCAATTTCGCATTCGCTGCATCGCTTTACAAAAGGATGCCACTTCACCCCTTAACGCGCGCTGCCCAATTTTATATTTTACTATTATTATAACTTTTTACCGTTTGCATTAGGGATTGACGCGACATCCTTTTTTATCAAGCAAAGGTTTCCGGAGCGCAGTAAAAAAGATAAAGCAAAAAGCCCGACCCGAGCGCACCGTGGTATTTAAATTAACTTAAAAAATATTCGCGAGGGTAATGTCCTAAACTATTTCCAAAATTGCCACCACTTTTTTGGCGGAACGATCGCGTTTTTTAAATTTAACATTACGTGTAACACGCCTTTATTTAATTTATATAGCGTTAAAATTTGATCGATGCTAAAATCTGTAGGAATTACCTCTGATTTTAAATATTCAACTTGGTTGTCGTAAACAGCAACAATCTCGGAAAACGAAACTTGATTTTCGTTATAAAGTGCGATTTCTTTTACTAAAATATCAAAACTCTCCACTAAAATATTTTGCGGGAAGGTTAATATAAAAAGGCGCGAATTTTTCATTTTAACTAATATTCGCTCTTTGTCATTTAAAACCTGCTGCGTAGCAATCGCATTTTGTAACAAAATTTCGAGCGCCTCGAGCGGTATATTTTTTACGATGATAAATGTTTTTGGAATCAGCATTATTTTAAGGCAATAAATATAGAGGTTTGTGGTGCAAGCTGATTTTTATGCTGCACATAAATTGTTTTATTTTGGTTGTAATTAGCCTGAATTAGGTAGTATCCGCCATCAAAAAAACACTGAACCACCTCTGCTTTTAACAATCCTTTTTCTACAATTTCGAGCTGATTGGGATATTTATAAATGGTTTTATTTAAGGATGGGGCCACATCTAAAATGTCACAAACCTGAATTTCGTTTACATCGCCAAACAAACTTGCCGTATAAATATCGGCTGGATTATAGTAAATATCTAACGGATTGGCTTGAGCCATTATTTTGCCATGTCGCATAATTAAAAGCTCATCGGCAAAGGATAATGCATCAATACTGTCGTGTGTAGCAACAATACAAGTGATTTGTTTTTGTTTTAAATATTGAAAAAGATTGCGACGGAGTTTATTTTTTCTGAAATAGTCAATGTGACTAAAAGGTTCATCTAAAAGTAAAATTTCGGGTTCTTTTGCTAAAGCCTTTGCTAAAGCAACACGTTGCATTTGACCGCCACTTAAAAACTGAGCTTTTGTGTTGGCGTATTCTTGCATTTCGACTACTTGTAAAAGTTCTGAAATTCGATTTTTTTTGATTTCAGGATAAATATTCGATAAAAATTTACCTACATTTTCGGCCACGGTAATGTAAGGCATTAAATCAAAGTCCTGCGCTTGGTATTTTATAAAAGGCATTCCGGGAACTAAATTATATTTAGGACCAGTTACCGGGGTTGTGTTCCAGGTTATGCTTCCCGAATTTGCATCGAGTAAGCCGTAAAGCAGTTTTAAAAGCGTAGATTTTCCGCAGCCACTTTCGCCTAAAATAGCTAAATGCTTTCCGGGAGCTAATGAAAATTTTATTTGATGTAAAATTTGTGTTTGATTGTACGAGAAATTTAAATCGACTACGTTAAGCATAAGTACATGGCGTATTTTTATGTAAAAGTAGGTAGAAGAAATAAAAAAAACCAATTCTGAAATAGAATTGGTTTTTTATTTATATGATAATTATTATTTCGCTGCTTCTTTCTCAGCGTCAGCTTGCATTTTATCGTTTGCTGTGATTGCAAATTCAACTCTACGGTTTTGTGCTCTACCAGCATCTGTATCGTTTGTTGCAATAGGATCAGCCTCTCCTAAGCCTTGAACTGTAAAACGCGAAGCTTTTAATCCCTTAGCAACTAAATAGTCTTTTACAGAATTTGCACGTTGTTTAGATAAGTTTAGGTTGTAATCATCTGCTCCTTTACTATCTGTATATCCATAAATAACGATATCAGTATCTGCGTAATCTTTAAAAACAGCTGTAAGTTTGTCTAAATTAGTCTTTGCTTTTGCAGTTAAACTTGCTTTGTTAAAATCAAATTGTACAGCGTTTTCACCTAAAACTAATTTAATACCTTCACCAATACGTTCAACTTCAACGCCAGGAACTGTTTCTTTAATTTCGCGTGCTTGGTTATCCATCTTTTTACCAATGATAGCACCTGTAGCACCACCAACAACACCACCAATAACAGCACCTAAAGCAGTGTTACCACCTTTACCTAGGTTGTTTCCTAAAATACCACCAATAATTGCACCTGCAGCAGCACCACCAGCACCAATTTTTTGAGTATTATTTGCATTTTTAACCGACTCACAACTTGTAAATAACCCTCCAAATGCAAAAGCACCTGAAAGTACTATGATACTAATTTTTTTCATTTTCAATATTTTTTTTAATTTACTTTATTAAAAGTATAAACTACTTCTGTTTGTTTTCCTCCAATATTTACATTATCTACTAACTGAAAATAATTTTCGTTTTGATTGCGAACTTGTAATCTAAAACCAGCAGTAACGTGTTTTGCTTTATCACCTTCACCAACAAATTTTAAGGTAAACTCTTGGTTTGGTGTAATGGTCCATTTAAAATTCCCTTCAACACTTGGACATCCAGCTTTTGTTAAAGCCATTGTTCCCGAGTTGTTGTTTGATACAAATTTCCATGTACTTCCCTCAAAGCATTTAGCATCGGCTATTTGAAAAGATTTTATATTGAACATGTTAGATCCCGCGTAATCTACATTAGAAATTTGCCAATTTCCTTTTAATCCAACTTGGGATTTGGTATCTACTTTTGGGCTACATCCTATAAAGGCAATGGTAGCGATTAAAATGAAGGCGATTTTTTTCATAAATTAATATAAATTTGTTTATTACTTTAACTTCGTCAAAAATATGCCAAATTGACATATTGTGCAAATTTGGTATCTATTTTGAATGATTTTTATCATAACGTAAAACACTAATTAAAAATTTCAAAATATTATGAATACAGGTAAAATAAATGTTTCGGTTGAGAACATATTTCCTTTAATCAAAAAATTCTTATACAGTGATCACGAAATCTTTTTGAGAGAATTGGTTTCAAATGCCACAGATGCGACTTTAAAATTAAAGCATTTAACTAATATTGGAGAATCCAAGGTAGAATATGGCAACCCATTTATTGAAGTAAAAATTAATAAAGACGATAAAACCCTTCATATTATCGACCAAGGTTTAGGGATGACAGCCGAGGAGGTTGATAAATACATCAATCAAGTAGCTTTTTCTGGTGCCGAAGAGTTTTTAGAAAAATATAAAGACTCTGCCAAAGATTCGGGCATTATTGGTCATTTTGGTTTAGGATTTTACTCTGCTTTTATGGTTGCAGAAAAAGTAGAAATTATTACTAAGTCGCATAAAGACGAACCTGCTGCACATTGGACTTGTGATGGTTCACCAGAATTTACTTTAGCACCGTCGGATAAAACAACACGCGGAACAGAAATTATTTTACATGTGGCAGACGACTCGTTAGAGTTTTTAGAGGAGCATAAAATTAGTGAGCTTTTAACAAAGTACAACAAATTTATGCCTGTTCCTATAAAATTTGGAACTAAAAACGAAACGGTATCTGTTGGAGAAGGTGAAACAGCAAAAACTGAAACGGTTGTTGTAGACAATATTATTAACAACCCAAATCCGGCTTGGACAAAACAACCAAGCGAATTAACTGATGAGGATTATAAAAATTTTTATAAAGAATTATATCCAATGCAGTTTGAGGAACCATTGTTTCATATACACTTAAATGTTGATCACCCATTTAATTTAACTGGAGTTTTATTTTTCCCAAAATTAACGAAGGATTTACAAATTCAGAAAGATAAAATTCAATTATACCAAAACCAAGTTTTTGTAACAGATAACGTAGAAGGAATTGTTCCTGAATTTTTAACCATGTTACGTGGTGTAATTGATTCGCCAGATATTCCGCTAAACGTTTCACGTTCGTACTTACAAGCCGATGGAAATGTTAAGAAAATTTCGAATTACATTACACGTAAAGTTGCCGATAAATTAAAATCGCTTTTCAATCAAAACCGTGAAGATTTTGAGTCGAAATGGAACGATATGAAAATTGTTTTTGAATATGGAATGCTAACAGATGAGAAATTTTACGAAAAAGCGAGCTCATTTGTTTTGTACCCAACAACCGACGGAAAATACTTTACTTTTGATGAGTTAAAAGAGGTTATTAAAGACAATCAAGTAGACAACAACGGTAAAACAATTGTTCTATATACTTCTAACAAAGATGAACAACATAGTTACATTGCATCTGCCGAAAATAAAGGTTACAAAGTTGTGGTTTTAGATTCACCTCTTTCGTCACACTTGGTTCAAAAATTAGAAGCTGATAATAGTGATTTCACTTTTACACGTGTGGATGCTGATCATGTTGATAATTTAATTAAGAAAGAAGAAAATAAAATTTCTAAATTAAACGAAGAAGAGCAAACCGCTTTAAAAGCAAATTTAGAAACTGTTGTACCTAGCACAAAATACAACGTACAACTAGAAGCTTTAGACTCAACCGATGCGCCATTTATTATTACGCAACCCGAGTTTATGCGCAGAATGAAAGAGATGAGTCAAACTAGTGGTGGCGGAATGTTTGGAATGGGTAACTTTCCTGAAACATACAATTTAATTGTAAACACAAACTCAAAACTTGCCTCTACAATTTTAGAAACAAACGATACTGATAAAAAATCGGCTTTAATAAATCAAGCGCTAGATTTAGCAAAATTATCGCAAGGTTTATTAAAAGGTGAAGAGTTAACAAATTTTGTCAAAAGAAATTTTGAAAACATTTAATTTATACAGAAATTTGCAGTAACAAAAAGTCGGAAATTTTTTCCGACTTTTTTTTGTCTTATCATTTCATTTATTCTATGAATCAATTAACAAAAGGAATTATTTATGTTGCCTTAGGTGCATCAAGTTTTGGTATGCTGGCATCATTTGTAAAATTAGCTTACAAAGCAAATCACACAACAGCCGAGGTTACTTTATCGCAATTTGCGCTTGGTATTTTATTAATATTTATAATGCTTGTTTTTAAATCTAAAAGCAAAGAAGGAGTTGAAAAACCAACTTCTAAAAATATTAAACAATTAATGATATCGGGTACAACACTAGGGTTTACAAGTGTTTTATATTATTTATGTGTAAAATATATTAATGCATCAATTGCAGTTGTTTTACTAATGCAATCGGTTTGGATTGGTGTAGTTATCGAAATGATACAAACCAAAAAAATCCCTTCAATCACAAAAATTATCGCGGTAGTTATTGTTTTATTTGGAACTGTTTTAGCTACAAATATTTTATCAACTACCATCGAAATAAATATGTTGGGAATAATATTTGGAATGTTAGCCTCTGTTTCTTTCTCACTTACATTATTTACAACAAATAGTGTTGCAACGAATTTGCATCCACTACAACGTAGTTTTTATATGTTATTAGGAGGCGCTTGCATTGTATTAATATTTTCGTTTTTTACACAAATAGCACCTACATATTTTAATTTAGATGTTTTAGCAAACACCGGAATTTCAACCATTAAACCTATTGATTTTAATATATTTGTGACCTATGGTATCATTCTTTCATTATTTGGTACGGTACTTCCTCCTATCTTTTTAAATAAAGGTTTCCCGTTAACCGGAGTTGGTTTAGGCAGTATTATCTCAGCATTAGAGCTGCCAGTTTCGGTAACTTTTGCTTACTTTTTACTCTCAGAACAAGTAATTTTAACGCAATGGATTGGTATTTTGCTGATACTAGCAGCAATAGTAATCATGAATATTCAATTTAAAAAAGAATAAAAAAGAGGTTTTTAACCTCTTTTTTTATTTTAAAAACTTTTTAGCACTAAAAAGATAAATATCATTTTTATAAAAATACTGAAAAATAAAAGCTAAAAAAGATAAAATCATTCAAAAAAAAACAAGAAATAAACTTTATTAAAAAAAATAATTAAAAAATTAACCAAAGCACAATAACGAATTGTTTTTTTCATTAATATTGACAAGTAAAACGTAATTAAGTATTAAAATTTAAAATTTCATTTGATTAATTTCAACTAATGAAAAAAGCTAAAATTTCAGACTTTGATGCAAAAACTTTAGCAATAATTACTGAAGTAGCATCTACAGACAAAAAACCGTTTGATGTGTTAAAAAGAGATTATGGTTTGCAAGAAACCGAAATCACAAGCCTAATGAAAATGAAACTAAGCGCAGAGAATTTTGAAGCTTGGAAAAAGAAAACAGCATCAAACAAACCTAAACCTAAGCCAATTAAGTATAACGAATTAGAAGATGATGATTTAGATAGTAAATACTATTTTAAAAATAAATTTGACTAACTTTAAACTCCTGATAGTACTAAAACTATTTCAGGAGTTTTATTTTATTAAAATATATGAAAAAGATTTTTTTTAGTATCACAACAGCTGCCTTTCTAATCAGTTGTTCGAGCAGTAAAACAGAAACAGTAAACGCCATAAACCAAGTTGCTATTGATTTGGTAAATGTAAAAGAGGACAAAGTACAGGTAACTGTAAAAGCTCCAAAAATAAAAACGGAAGAAGTAATTTACTATGTTCCAAAAATCATCCCGGGTACATATTCTGAAGATGATTACGGAAAATTTATCGAGAATTTTATAGCTTACGACCAAAAAGGTAACAAATTAAAAACCGCAAAATACGACGACAATAGCTGGACTATTTTAGAAGCTAACAAATTAGATAAAATTACCTATTGGGTAAATGATACTTATGATATTGAGGATGAACATGAAATTTTTTCTCCAGCAGGAACCAACATTTCTTCGGATAACTTTATGCTAAATATGCATGGATTTGTTGGATATTTTGATGGCTTTAAAGAAACTCCGTATCAAATATCAATTACAAAACCAGAAAATCTTTTTGGCGCAACTGCTTTAAACGACCAGAATCCATCAAATAAATTAGATGTTTTTAAGCTAAATCGTTATCACGAAGTGGTAGACAATCCAATTATGTACAGCCAACCTGATACCACATCATTTAAAATTGATGATATGGATATTCTAATCAGCGTATATTCGCCAAATAAAATTCATAATGCGCAAGCAATTAAACCTGCCATGCAAAAAATGATGCAAGCTCAAAAAGCTTTTTTAGGTGACTTTAACGCAACAAAAAAATATGCAGTCTTGCTATATTTATCGAGTATGCAAAACGATGCCAATGGCTTTGGTGCTTTAGAACACATGACCTCGACAACTGTAGTTATGCCAGAAATGATGGATAAAGATATGTTAGAAGAGCAATTAAGAGATGTTGTTTCGCACGAGTTTTTCCATATCGTTACGCCATTAAGTATTCATTCAGAAGAGATTCATAACTTTGATTACAACACGCCTAAAATGTCACAACATTTATGGTTATACGAAGGAGTTACCGAGTATTTTGCTAACCTTTTTCAAATCAATCAAAATTTAATTACAGAAGATGAATTTTATATAAGAATTGAAGATAAAATTAAACAAGCCTCACAATACAACGATAGAATGCCTTTTACACAACTTTCTAAAAATGTTTTACAAGGCGAATATAAAGACAACTACATCAATGTATACCAAAAAGGAGCTTTAATTGCCATGTGCATGGATATTGAACTGAGAGAAGCATCTAACGGAAAATCAGGAATTTTAGATTTAATGAAAAAATTATCTATCGAATACGGAACTCAAAAACCGTTTAAAGATGATGAACTTTTCGATAAAATTGTTGCTATCACTCAAAACAACAACATCAAACAATTTATTGACACACACATTAAAGGGCAAGAACCAATTGATTACAATCATTACTTTGCCAAAATGGGAGTTGGAATCGGCACAAAACAAGTTACTGCACATCCTTTTATTAAACAACAACAATATCCTTTAATTTCGATTGATTCTGAAGAAGGATTTATTTTTGTATTAGAAGATGTTGAGCTGACAGACTTTTTTAAATCTTTAAATCTTAAGCATAAAGATATCATTAAAAAAATAAACGGAACAGCTTATAACCTAACAAACGTATACGATTTATTAAACGTAGCAGCAGGTTGGAAAGAAAATGATCCTATCACAATCGAGATTTTACGCGACAACAAAACGCTAGAATTAAAAGGAAAAGTAAAAGTAAGCCTCGAAGATTTAATGGGTTACCAAGTTATTGACAACTCAAAAGAAAATTTAAAAAATGCATGGCTTAAAGGATAATAAAAAAAGAGCTTTCTGTATACAGAAAGCTCTTTTTTTATAAAATATTTAGTTACTTTGCACACAAATTTATTCAACACATGAAAAAATATTTTATTGCATTACTTGCTTTAGGAACAATTGTTTCTTGTAACAAAAAAACAGAACAAAACACAGGAGACTACAACCTTACTATTAAAGGAAATGTTGACGGACTTAAACAAGGGAAACTTTACTTTCAAAAAGAAATTGACAGCACTTTAGTAACAATTGATAGTGTTATTGTTGATGGAAACTCACAATTCGAGAAAAAATTTAATTTAGAATCTCCTGAATTGATGTTTTTAAATATTGAAAGACATAACTCTAACAACATCGACAATTCATTAGTTTTCTTTGCAGAACCAGGTGAAATGTCAATAAACACAACTTTAGAGCAATTTTACTATAACGCAAAAATTACAGGCTCTAAAAACCATGATTTATACGAACAATACAGACAAATTACAAGTCGCTACACCAACGAAAACACAAAATTAATTGGTTTAAATGTACTTGCTAATAAAGATAAAAATACTGTTAGAATAGATAGCATACAAAAAGTGGCTGATAAATTAACATCACAACGTTATTTAGCAATTGCGAATTTTGTTAAAAACAATCCAGACAAAGAAATTTCGGCTTTATTACTTGTAGACGAAATTCCAAACATATCAAAACCAATTTTAGATTCAATCACTAAAAACATCACACCAGAGGTTTTAAATTCTAAATACGGTAAAGAACTTCAAAAGTTATTAAAACTACGTGAAAACGAATAAAACAGCCTAACAAGCTGTTTTTTTTATGTAATGAAAATTGAAATGATATAAAAAGAAGAAAATATAAGTAAAACAAAAAAGTCTTTCTAAAAAAATTAGAAAGACTTTTTTTTGAGCCGATGGAGGGACTCGAACCCACGACCTGCTGATTACAAATCAGCTGCTCTAGCCAGCTGAGCTACACCGG
>CANRKI010000037.1 GCA_947631175.1 uncultured Flavobacterium sp. | reverse complement strand
TAAAACGGCTGTAAAGTCTTTATTTACAACCGTTTTGCCTGTTATTAATCTTTGATGTATTTTTACTGAAACTTTATATTAAATTGTATTTTTTTTTCAATAAAACTGCCATTGAATTGGCTTGTTCTAAGGTTATTTTTTCGGATACATAGTTCTTCCAGATTCCATCGATTACTAAAATAAGTAAATCCCTTTCTATTTGTGCATTTTGATAGCCTAACTCATTAAAAATGTCGGTTAATTTATTTTCGGATGGATTTAAAAAGTTATTATGATATTGTTGTGCGATTGGATTAAGAGGTAGAATTTTATATTGCATCCTCCAAAAATCAAAATTTGAATTGACCAACATTATTGGTAAATCAATTGTTTTAATTAAATATTCTTGTGCGTTTTGATATACAAAAAATTGGGTTAAAAACTTAACAGCGTCTTGATATCCAGTTTTAATAATCTCTTCTAATAATCCATCTTTAGAACCAAAATGTTTAAAGATTAAGGCCTCAGAAGTATTAGCTTGTAATGCAATTGATTTTGTGGATGTTGCTCTAGCTCCGTTTTCTGTAAAAAGTTTTAGGGTTGCATCAAGAATGTCTTGTTTTTTACTCATTTTATTTTTAATCTAGTCTCTCTAAAATAATGGCATAACCTTGTCCAACTCCAATACACATAGTTGCTAAAGCATATTTACCCTTTGTTTTTTGAAGTTCTAAGGCTGCGGCGTAGGTGATTCGAGTTCCAGACATTCCTAGCGGATGACCAATCGCAATAGCACCACCATTTCGGTTTACTCTTGGGTCGTTATCAGCTAAGCCTAGTGCTCTAGTACATGCTAAAGCTTGTGCAGCAAAGGCTTCGTTAAATTCCATCACATCAATTTGATCTAATGTTAAACCAGCTTTTTCTAAAGCTTTTTTTGTAGCACTAACCGGACCAATTCCCATAATTCGAGGTTCAACTCCTGTTACTGCCGAGGCAACAATACGTGCCATTGGTTTTAGATTGTATTTTTTTACTGCATCTTCAGAAGCAACAAAAACAGCTGCGGCTCCATCATTTAAACCTGAAGCGTTACCTGCTGTAACGGTTCCGTCTTTTTTAAATGCGGGTTTTAATTTTTGTAAACCTTCTAAAGTTGAACTTGCTCTAACAAATTCATCTTTTTGAAAAAGAATAGGATCGCCTTTACGTTGCGGAATTTTAACTTCCATAATTTCTTCAGCTAAACGACCGTTTTCTTGTGCGGCAGCTGCTTTTAACTGAGAAGCTAAAGCAAATTTATCTTGATCTTCGCGAGAAATATTGTACATATCAACCAGATTTTCGGCTGTAATTCCCATTGGATCGGTTCCGTACATTTCTTTCATTTTTGGATTAACAAAACGCCATCCAAAAGAAGAATCTTCCATTTTAGCATCTGTTCCAAAAGCTTTTGATGGTTTTGAAATAACCATTGGTCCACGAGTCATGTGTTCAACACCGCCAGCGATAAAAATATCACCATCGCCTGCTTTAATCGCTCTTGATGCGTTTACAATTGCCGCCATACCAGATGAACACAATCTGTTAACAGTCTCTCCCGGAACAGTAACTGGTAAACCTGCTAATAAACCTGCCATTCTAGCTACGTTTCGGTTATCTTCACCTGCTTGGTTGTGACATCCTAATATCACGTCATCTATTTTATCTGTAGGAATGTTTGGATTTCGTTTTACCAATTCTTCAATTACCATAGCAGCTAAATCGTCTGTTCTAATAGCAGAAAGACTTCCTCCGAAACTCCCAACAGGAGTTCTTATTCCGTCTATAATATATGCTTGTTTACTCATATAGAAATGTTTTTAGTATGGAATACCATATTTGTTTTTTATTTTTCTGATAATCATTGACGTACAAATAGTAATTGTAAGTCCGATTAAACAGCCAATAGCAACAGAAGAAAAACGAAGAATAGGAGTTAATTTAATTTCTGAAAAGTGTGGTTGTAGTAATATGATTAGTAAAGCTACAATTGCAACTCGAGCCATATTCATTACCTTGAATAAATGGCAAATTAGGCTAGTGATAATAATCCCAAAGATAATGACTGTTACATTTTCGTCTGGACTAATAAGTACACATAATAAACCAACAATAGAACCAATAAAATTTGATTTTACTCGTTCAATGGTTAACCTTCTTGAGTCTTTCCCTTCAGGAGATATGACTAAAATAATAGATAATAGACTCCAGAATAATTCGTATTGAGGAAGTCGTATCATTAAATTATAACCAATAGTGAATCCAATTAAACATCTTAATATATACACGATAAGTTGAGATGTTATGATTTTGATTATAAATTTGTCCATTATTTTTGTTTTAAAAATTAACTGGCAAAATTATTATTTTCGTTTTGAATATTACTTTAAATCTTCTATAAAATTTGCCGTTGTTGTTGCTCTAACTTCTTCTAATGTTGATCCAGGCATGATTTCTGTTAACGTTAGTTCTCCGTTTATGAATTCAAAAACGGCTTTATCTGTAATTACCATATCCACAGCTTTTATGGCAGTTAAAGGTAAATCGCAACTATTTACCACTTTGGCATCACCATTTTTTTCGGTATGCATCATGGTAATGATAAGTTTTTTCGCTCCAGAGGCTAAATCCATTGCACCACCAACACCTAATAAAGGTTGTCCTGGAACGGCCCAATTGGCAAGGTTTGCCACATTATCAACTTGTAAGCCACCCATTACAGCTACATCAACGTGTTTCCCGCGAATCATTGCGAATGAATCAGCCGAATCAAAATATGATGAACCGTCTAAAGCTGTAACAGGAATTTTACCAGCATTTACAGGATAATCCATTGCACCACCACCATCTGTAGGAGCAGGTCCTACGCCTAACATTCCGTTTTCGGTATGTAAGATGATGCCATCTTCTTCAGAAATTAAATCAGCAACCAAAGTTGGAATTCCAATTCCTAAATTAACAACATCCCCTTTTTTCAATTCTTTTAAAGCACGTTTTGCCATATTCATACGGCTTTCCGAAACTTTTTTGCTTGAAGAAACAGAAGCAGAACTTCCTAAATCATCTAAAGTTAAAGTTGCTTGTACTAAATAATCAACATACGAGCCAGGTGTGTGAACAAACTCGGGTTTAATTTCTCCGACCGGAACAATTTCTTCTACCTCAACAATAACCAAATCCGCAGCAGTTGCCATTGCTCGGTTAAAGTTTTGTTCTGTCATGCGATATTGTAAATTTCCTGCTGTATCAGCTTTCCAAGCTCTAATAAAAGCTACGTTCCCGCGAATTCCAGGAATAAAAACTTGCTCAACTCCGTTTAGAACTTTTGTTTCACGACCTTCGGCTAAAGCAGTTCCGGCAGAAGTTGGTGTAAAAAATCCACCAATACCAGCACCACCCGCACGTAAAGCTTCGGCTAAAGTTCCTTGCGGTAATAATTCGTAATCTACCACACCATCTTGTGCCGCTTTAACTGCTTCAGGATTTGAGGTAAAGAAGGAACCGATCATTTTTTTTAATTGACCGTTGCGTAGTAAACGTCCACCACCAATACCAACTTCTCCTACATTATTTCCAATAAAAGTTAGATTTTTAGTTGAAGTTTCGGCTAAAGCATGCATTAAATGCACAGGATTACCTGTCATTCCAAATCCTCCTTGTAATAAAATATCACCGTCCTTTACCATTGCAACCGCTTCTTGTAAAGAAATTTGAGGTACTTGTTTCATAATATTTTGATATTTTTTAATTAAATCGATTTGTATTAATCCAATAAAATTTCTGCGAATTGTTGTGGTAACTCAGTTGCAGATAAATGATTGGCATTAAGAGTATAATGCTTAGCATTTTTAATTTTGCTTGCCATAAAATTCCCTTCATCTACCGTGGTAACTAAATCTTGACTTCCGCTAATAATAGTTGTTGGTATTGTAATGGTTTCGATTTGGTTTCTAAAATCGGCATCGCGAACTGCAGCACAGTTAGCACAGTAGTTTTCGGGTTTATTCTGAACAAAAATGCTTAAAATGTTTTGGACTTTTTCAGGACATTTTTCTCTAAATTCGGGCGTAAACCATCTTTCTGCTGTTCCGGTTAAAATATTTTCTAAACCATTTTCAGTAACAAACGCAATGCGATCGTTCCATCCGTTTTGAGTTCCAATTAATGCAGCAGTATTGGCTAATATTATTTTTTTAAAACGGTTTGGATGATGAATACCTAAATATTGACCAATTAATCCGCCCATTGAAAGTCCGCAAAAAATAGCTTTTTCAATTTTTAAAGCATCTAAAATTTCAATAACATCTTCACCTAATTCAGCAATAGTTAATTCTTTTTTGGAGTTGGTCGATTTTCCGTGACCTCTTGTATCATGCAAAATGATATTGAAGTGTGGTTTAATCCATGACACAACTTCGTCCCACATGCTGTAATTGGTACCTAATGAGTTTGAAAAGATGATAGTTTCTGTATGATTAGAGTTTAAAAACTCGTAATTACAGGTATAATTTGTTAATTGTAAGGTTGCCATTTTTTTATTTTTTAAATAGAAAAACAGTCAAAATTATTTTGACTGTTTTTGTAACATCTAGTTAACAGCTGCTCTAGTTCTGTGATTTTCACCTGCAGGTGCTTGAACTTTTTCTTTTACCATATTAAAATCGAATTCAATTTTAGCAAAAGCTTCATCTTTACCGTATTTTGCGGCGTCTTCAGCAGAAATGCGAACAATATGAGGAACTAATTCAGGACGAGTAGCGAAAGCAAAATCGTCAAAAGTTAAAGGATCTCCTTCAATATTAATTTGTGTAGTTAATTTTCTATATTCTGGTGCAGTTGCAAAGAAATGAATATGTGCAGGACGTGATCCGTGACGGCCTAACAATGACATTAACGTATCGGTAGATCCGTTTGGAGGACATGAATATCCAACAGGCACAAACGATTTGAATTCGTATTTACCATTTTCGTCTGTAATAATGGCACGACGTAAGTTAAATTCTGGTTGAGAAGAATCGAAATGCGAATACAATCCTTTTAAGTTGCAATGCCAAACTTCCACTTTTGCACCCGGAATAGGATTTCCGTTTTCATCACGAACATATCCGCTCATGTATAAACGTTCTGCACCGTGTTCAACTTCTGTTTCTAATTCTGCATAACCTACAGATTCTGGTGAACCAGCAACGTATAAAGGTCCTTCGATAGTACGTGGAGTTTTGTTTTCGATTCCTGCTTGTTCATCTTCCCAATCCATTTTTACATCAATGAATTTTTCGATTCCTAAACCTGCAAAAACCAATCCCCATTCGTTGTTTTTTCCTGTTTGAGTTAACCAATCACATGCTTTCCACATTTCTTCAGACGTAATGTCTAAATCTGCCATAGCATTAAATAAATCTTTTAATAGGCGATTAACAATTTCTTTGATTCGTTCGTTTCCTTCTGTTGCTCTTTCTTGTGATTTTATAAGTTCTAATGTAGCGTCAATTACTGACTGGTCCATTCTTTTCATAGTGTTTTGCTTATTTATTAGTTTGTTATATTAGATTTTTGCGAACTGCGTTTGGGTGTTTTGTAATGCTTGTTACTTTAATTTTCATGTAAGGAAATAGAGGTAACGAACTGATGATTTGGTGAAATTCTTCTGGAGTTTCAACTTCTAAAACCGAGATGTTTGAATATTTACCAGCAACACGCCATAAATACACCCATTTACCAGATTTTTGCCATTTTTGAGACGTTTCTTTTTCTCTAGCTACGTAATCAGCGATTTTTTCTTCGCTCCACGTTTCTGGGATGTTTACATCCATTTCTACTACGTATACCATTTTTATTTTCTTTTATATTTTTCTACTTGATTCATGTCTAATTCAATTCCTAAACCAGGGCCTTCTGGTATTTCTAACGCATTATTTTGATAAATGATTCGTTTTTTAACAATATCATCTGTTAAAAGTAAAGGACCAAAAAGTTCAGTTCCCCAATCCAAATTAGGTAAGGTTGCAAAAATGTGAGCCGAAGCTAAAGTTCCGATTGTTCCTTCTAACATGGTTCCACCATAAAGTGAAATACCAGCACCTTGGGCAATAGCTGCTTGTTTCGCAATATTTGTTAGACCGCCTGATTTCGCTATTTTTAAAGCAAACACTTGCGCTGCGTTTAGTTTGGCTAATTTAAAAGCATCAGAAACAGTTGCAGCTGCTTCATCAGCCATAATTGGCACTTCAAAATATTGCGTTAAGCGTGCCAAACCTTCAAAGTTTGATTTGTGTAGTGGTTGTTCTATTAAATCGATGTTTGCATCTTGAAGTTTTTTGATGCTTTGTTTGGCTACTTGTTCTGTCCAAGCTTGATTTACATCGACTGTAATTTTTATGTCTTTTCCTAAAGCTGCTTTGATGTTTGAAACGTGTTCAATATCAATTTCAGGTTGGTTACGTCCAATTTTAAGTTTAAAAACATTGTGACGATTTTCTTTAATTAATTGTTTTGCTTCAGCAATATCTTTTTCTGTATTTCCGCTGGCTAATGTCCAAAGTACTGAAAGTTTAGTGTCAATTGCTCCTCCAAATAAATCGGCAACAGGTACATTTAAGCGTTTTCCTTTTGCATCTAATAAAGCGGTTTCGATTCCTGATTTAGCAAAATTGTTACC
This sequence comes from uncultured Flavobacterium sp., assembly GCA_947631175.1. Taxonomy (GTDB): domain Bacteria; phylum Bacteroidota; class Bacteroidia; order Flavobacteriales; family Flavobacteriaceae; genus Flavobacterium. The sequence continues at coordinate 13,428 of CANRKI010000037.1, read as the reverse complement.
CGAAATGTTTTTATCGAGCATTTTCATGATTGTATTAATTTGGTTTGGATTTTTACCAATCAATAAAGGAGTGAAGTAGGTATCGATTGCTAATTTCATTCCTTCTGGAAATTCATCTGCATAAGAAATTCCTCCAATTGTAGTTGCTTCACCAATTCCTTCAATTCCGTCGCTACATATAATACGTATAATTACCATCGACTGTTTCATCATTACAGCCATGGATAAATGATGCGGTCTAATTGTAGGAAGATCTACAATAAAGGTTTCGATACTTTTTATTGTTATATTGTTCATAATCTGCTAGTTTAAAGTGAGTAAACACTTACTTACTAACAAAATTAAGGAGATTTAAGTATAGAAATTAGGATTTTTATTTTGATTTATGGTATTAATGTAACTTTGTGTTTGTAATTATTTTACATTATTTACTTTTTGAAACTCTTTGGGTGTTAATGAAGTAGCTTTTTTGAAGAGTCTAGAAAAATAACTTGGGTCATCGATGTTTAATTTTTGAGCGACTTCGTTTATATTAAATTCAGGATTGGTTAATAAAATTTTTGCTTCAGTAATAAAAAAATCTAAAATAACTTCTTTTGGAGATTGGTTAGATATTTCTTTGGTAATTCGAGCCAAATGTGCTGTTGTGATTTTTAGTTCACTTGCGTATTGGTCGACTGTTTTTTTAAACGTTTTAGAATAAGCAATGTTTTGTACAAATTTTCTGAAATACATTTTGTACGAATTGTCAGAAATAAAGTTAAGTTTATTATCAATATTTTGTAATCGAAACAATTCAATAATTAACTGGCCTACTAAATTTTGTAACATCACTAATTTTCCCGGAAAGTCATTAAAATATTCGGCGATTATTTTTTCGATGGTTTGTACGATTTGCGTAAATGTATCGGCTGTAATTTCTGTAGCGTAAATCTTATTTAAAGTATATAAAACTTCTGCTTCGCGGTTCAGTAAATTTTCCAACACATTTTCAGATAAGGTAATAATCCATCCTTTAATTGTATGAATATTGTCCCCATGTTCAAAACCATGAGGTGTATTTTTAGGGATTGTAATTAAAGCAGGACCTTTTATGGTTTGAGAAAAGTTTTCGTAGTTTAAAGTAGTTTGTCCCGCCTCGATATAAAAAATTTGAAACAAGTTGTTATGTAAATGTAGTGCAACTTTGTTGTTGTGAATTTTTCCAATCTCTCCAAAGGGATGCACATTGATTAATCCTCTAACAAACTCAATAGTATTATTTCCGTATAGTCCTAAAAAGAAGTTGTTGGCTTTCATGTTACAAAATTTATATAAGGTTTAGTTGTAAAGTTATTGTATTTTTGCAAGAATTAAAATGTAATTTGAATGAAAAAGTTAATCTTAGACGAATTAAATAGAATTAATGTTGATGAGTTTAAAAGTGCAGAAAAAACACCAATTATTATTGTTTTAGATGATATTAGAAGTTTGCATAATATTGGTTCTGTTTTTAGAACTTCGGATGCTTTTTTAATTGAAAAAATATATTTGTGTGGTATTACGGCTACACCTCCAAATAAAGAAATTCATAAAACCGCTTTGGGCGCAACAGAATCTGTTGATTGGGTTTATGCAAAAAACGTAATGGATGTGGTTAATCAACTAAAGCAAGAACAGGTTGAGGTTTATTCGGTAGAACAAGTTGAAAAATCAATCATGCTAAACGATTTTACTGTAACAACAGATAAAAAATACGCATTGGTTTTTGGTAATGAAGTTAAAGGTGTACAGCAAGAAGTTATTGATGCTAGTGCAGGTGTTATCGAAATTCCGCAATTAGGAACCAAACATTCACTAAACATTTCGGTTTCGGCTGGAATTGTAGTTTGGGATCTATTTCAAAAATTACAAGCATTAAAAGCTTAAATATAAAAGAGCGCTAAATATTATTTAGCGCTCTTTTTGTATTATTTTTCGTCTGCCGATGGACCATAAATTCCTGGAACTGGAATATCAAGTAATCGCATATAAACAGTTAATTGTCCACGATGGTGAATTAAATGGTTGGTAATAATAAAACGAATAGCTCCTGCCTTTGGTAACGATGTAATTACATGATCACCCGCTTTTAAAGTCCATGGGTTTAGGTAGCTACTCTCGTCCATTTGTTCAATTATTGCTTTGTTTTTTGTAAATCCCGTTTCTAATGCCAATTTTAATTGATCGATAGTATTTAATTTTGATGGCGTATAATCGGTATGAAAATTAAAAACATCTTTAGTGATTGCAAATTCAATCCAATTGTGTAATTCAACCACGTGATTTACTAATTCGCCTAACGACATTGATTTTGCGTGTGGTTTATACGTAAAATTTTCTTCTGATAAATTATTTAAAACACGTAAAGTATTATTTTTTTCGTGTTCTAATTCAATTAATAAAGATTGTTTTAAACTCATGACTTTTATTTTGGTTATAAATGTGTAATTTAAATATAATTAATAAATCTCTTTCTATACTTAAAAATTGCGTTTATTTTTGTTTGATATACAACACAACACATGAAATTTTTAAAAGATAATTTGCTGATTAAAATTTTAATAGCAATTGTAATAGGTATGTTAGCTGGGAGTTATTTGCCAGAAGCTGTGATTCGAGTTTTTGTAACGATAAACAGTTTGTTTAGCGAATTTTTGTCCTTTTTTATTCCGTTAATTATTATAGGATTAATTGTTCCTGCAATTGGGAAAATAGGAGGTGGCGCTACAAAATTAGTAACATATACGGCGTTAATTGCCTATGGATCTACTTTGTTCTCAGGATTTGGAACTTATGGAGTAAGCATGGCTATTTTTCCGAGTTTGTTGGAAAATCAAACGGCTGAAAATGTTGCGGTGGCCACTACATCCTTAACACCTTATTTTTCGATTAAAATTCCGCCAATTTTAGATGTGATGTCGGCATTGGTTTTGGCTTTTATAGTTGGGATAGGAATTTCTCGTATTAAAAATTCGCAGTTACTTCTATTTAGTTTGGAGTTTGAAAGTATTGTGAATAAAGTAATTCAGAAAGTAATTTTACCTTTTTTACCAGTTTTCATTTTTGGTATTTTTCTAAATATGTCGCACTCGGGTGAAATATTTTTGATTATGAAGGTGTTTGTGAAAATCATTGCTGTAATCTTTATCCTTCATATTGCTTTATTGCTTATACAATATATAATTGCGGGAGCGATTAGCAAAAAAAATCCAATAGCTGCATTAAAAATCATGTTTCCAGCTTATTTAACTGCTTTGGGTACACAATCTTCAGCGGCTACAATTCCGGTTACGGTGCAACAAGCAACAAAACTAGGTTTGTCCGATAATATTATAAAGATGGTAATTCCGCTGTGTGCAACAATACATTTATCTGGTAGTACCATGAAAATTGTGGCTTGTGCTATAGCTTTAATGTTGATTCAGGGAATTGCGATTGAACCAACTGTTTTTATTGGTTTTATTTGTATGTTGGGTGTTACAATGGTTGCGGCTCCTGGTGTTCCTGGCGGAGCTATTATGGCTGCGGTTGGTATTTTAGCAAGCATTTTAGGATTTGATGAGAAGAGCTTGGCTTTAATGATTTCGTTATATATTGCTATGGATAGTTTTGGTACAGCTTGTAATGTTACGGGTGATGGTGCTATTGCGATGGTAATGGATAGGCTATTTAGGAATAAAACGGTGAATTAATTTTATTAAGATATTTAATAGTAAGACTTCTGACTTTGTTGTTGGAAGTTTTTTTTTGAAAGAATTTTTTTCTGTTTAGCCCCGATAGAGCCGATATCCTTTTGTGTTGGGCTGAGGTTCTCGAAGTGCAACCAAAAGATAAAGGCGAAAGCGGGAACTGGGTATTTTATTGTTGGTATTTTGTTAGTGCTAAAAAAAAATCCTCAAAACAATTGCCTTGAGGATTGAAATTTATTTTTGTAAATAGGCTAAAAATATATTTCGGTCTATTTCTCGACAGCCTAATGAGGCTAGGTGATCGTTGTAAACTTGGCAGTCTAGCAATTCGTATTTTTTATTTTGTAGCTCTTGAGCTAAGTGGATGAAGGCGAATTTGCTTGCATTTGGAACCTTTGAGAACATACTTTCGCCACAAAAAATGTGACCTAAATCTACGCCATAAAGTCCGCCAACTAATTCGTCGTCTTGCCAAACTTCGATTGATTTTGCCATTCCAATTTCGTGTAATTTGCAATAAGCTTCAATCATTTCGTCTGTAATCCACGTGCCTTTTTGTCCTGCTCTTTTAATTTGCTTGCAGTTTTCTAGCACTTCTCTGAATTGCGTGTTATACGTTATTCTAAATTTATTTTGATTTATAATATTACGCATGCTTTTGGAGATTTTAAGTTCAGGAAAAAATAAAACCATACGTTTGTTGGGCGACCACCATGTTATAGGTTCCCCGTCTTCGTACCACGGAAAAATACCACTATTGTAAGCCAGTTTAAGTCTTTCCAGAGTTAAATCGCCTCCAAATGCTACAATTCCTGTTGCGTGCACATGCGTTAGTGGTGGAAATAATAAGGCTTTAGTAAGATATTTCATAATATTATTTAAGTAAAATAAGTTTAAACGAACAACTTAGTTTTTTGGTATTAGAAAGGTAAATCGTCGTTGTCATCTTCACTGAAACTTGACATTGGTTCAAACTTTGTTTCGTTTTGATTTCCAAAGTTTTGTGAAGTAAATTCTTTAGGTGGATTAAATGAGTTTTGGTTCATTTGATTTGCGCTAAAAGCTTCGTTACCTTGTTGTGGTTGTGCGTAATTTCCAGGTTGATTTTTTTCAATTCTCCATCCTTGTATTGAATTGAAATATTTTGTTTCACCTTGTGGATTTGTCCACTCACGTCCTCTAATGTTGATTGAGATGCGAACAGGTTCAGCAACTTGAAAATTGTCCAATAAAGCACATTTGTCTTGAGTAAATTCAATTAAAATGTGTTGTGGATATTGCTCCTCTGTAGTCACTACGATTTCTCTTTTAGAGAAAGTAGGTGTAACAAATTGTTGTTGGCCTATAAATTTAACTCTTCCTGTAATTTCCATTATATGTTATTTATCGATAGTAATGCTACCCAAGCTTGTTGCACTTTGTTTTGATCTAATAAAGATTTGGCAAGCTCAAATAACCTTGTTTTATTATTTGAATCCGAATGAAAAATATTTTTATTTGATGATATAAAGTGTTGAATATCATTATTGTTAGGTAGTTTTTCGATGTTTCCTAACATCCCTAAGTCATTCCCCGTAAAGATACTATTTTTTTTGATAAAATCGGGTATATTATCGACACCAATTCCTAAAGTTATCAACGGTTTTTCAACTTCAAACAATCCTTCTTTAGCTCTACTATACCAATTGCCTCCCATTCGTGCAACTAAATCAATTTTTATAGGATCAATTGTTCCATTTTCATCTAAAACCGACTCGCAAATGTGCATTTTTTTAATTTCGCAAATAACTAAATTTCCTGCGCCACCTTCCGTTCCTAGCGGTACAATATTGGTTACAATGCACTCAAATTGCACCGGAGATTCGGCCACGCGAAAAGGTTTTATTGTATCCGATTTTAGCATAGTTAAGCCCGATTTCTCAAACTCATTTATACCTAAAGGATACTCTGTACTTGCTAACGATTGTTGTTCCACAATATTGTAGTTCACAATATTTATAACAACTTCTTTAACCTCGTTAACATTCTCAAGTGTATGTTTTGTTGTGTTGTTTCGTACGCGTCTGGCTGGTGAAAATACCAAAACCGGAGGGTTCGAACTAAAAATATTAAAAAAGCTGAACGGAGACAAATTTGGCGTACCTTGTGCATCAACTGTACTAGCTAAAGCAATTGGCCTTGGACCTATTGCGCCTTGTAAATAGGCCTGTACTTGTTGAGAAGAAATTTCGTTTGGTGTAATAGATATCATTTGTACTATTTGTTTATAATTTTGATATTCAATATTAACTAACTAATTTTTATTAACAAAGTAGTTTTTAAAAATTTAATCAACAGATTTAACGATGAAGTATATAAAGTTAAGTTCGCTAATTATACGTTGGACACTTTTTATTTTAGGATTATTGTTTGTAACCTTAATTTTATGGAATACCTACCGTTTTATGCAAAATTTTAAACGTGAGGAACGTTTTAAAATGGAAATTTGGGCAAAAGCAGTACAAACAATTAATGATACGGATGTAAATTCTGATGTTGATATTGAGCTGCCTTTGGAGATTGTAGCTCATAATGCTACAATTCCAATCATTCAAGTGGATTCGATTAACAATATTATTAATACCAGTAATATTGATGAGAGTATTGTAGCCGATAGTATAAAACTCTATGCTTTTTTTAATAAAATTAAAGAAGCGAATGACCCTATTGTAGTTAGCGGCAACTACTCGAATACTTACATTTACTATGGCAATTCGAGTATTATAAACAGCCTAACATATTATCCTATTTTATTGATTTTGATTTTATGTTTTATTATTGCCATCCTAATTTACTTATTTAGTTACAGTAAAAAATCGGTTCAAAATAATTTGTGGGCCGGTATGGCTAAGGAAACAGCGCATCAATTGGGAACTCCTATCACTTCGTTAATTGGTTGGGTAGATTATATGCACGAAATGAATTTTGATGAAACTGTAGTTACTGAGATTAAAAAAGATACTGATAGATTACATACAATTGCAGAACGTTTTCAAAAAATTGGTTCGGAACCTGTTTTAGAGCAGCTTGATATTATTGCCGAAACCAAAGCTTCTTTTGCGTATTTAAGAGAGCGAACTTCTAAACAAGTTAATTTTACAATTGATGCACCAAATTATGCTTTGTATTTGCCATTAAATGCTACTTTACATAGTTGGTGTATCGAAAATTTAATTAAAAATGCAACCGATGCCATGAAAGGAAAAGGCGAGATTCATTTAAAAATTATAGAAACGCCAAGTAGCGTACAATTATATGTTTCGGATACGGGTTGTGGAATTGAAAAAAGTAAAATGAATCAAATTTTTGAGCCTGGATATTCGACCAAAAAAAGAGGTTGGGGATTGGGTTTATCCTTAACTAAACGTATTGTAAAAGATTATCACAACGGAAAAATTAAGGTTTATTTGAGTGAAATAGATAAAGGAACTACTTTTTTAATTACCTATTATAAAAGTTAAATAAAGGCAATAAAAAGAGGATGATTTTAAAATCATCCTCTTTTTTATATATAAACACTAATTTGTTCGTCCTTTTAATTTATTCTGGATCAAGTTTAAAACCGTGATATAATCCTCCTGATTTTCAACAAAATCATATTCAGAAACATCAATAATAATTGAATTTAAATCGGTTTGTGTTTTAATGTAATCCAAATATCCGTGATTAATTTTTTCTAAATATTCACTTTTAATATCTTGTTCATAACTGCGACCACGAAGCTTGATGTTTTTAAGTAAACGCTCTGGGTTTTGATATAAATATACATACAAATCCGGTTTAGGCATTTCTTTATAAATAATATCAAACATGGTTTTATACAGTTTGTATTCGTCTTCTCCTAAAGTAACTTTTGCAAAAATAAGCGATTTAAAAATATGATAATCAGCAATTACAAAATCTTTAAACAAATCAAACTGAGACAAATCATCTGTTAATTGTTTAAATCGATCGGTTAAAAACGAAACTTCCAGCGGAAAAGCATATCGAATAGGATCGTTGTAAAATTTAGGTAAAAACGGATTATCTGCAAAACGCTCTAAAATAAGTTTGGCGTTAAAATCTTCGGAAATACGAGTAGATAAAGTTGTTTTTCCGGCCCCAATATTCCCTTCAATCGAAATATAGTTGCATTGATGTAGTTTAAAATCGTGAATCGGATTTTTTAAACCGCCAATAACTTCAAGCACACTATCATCATCACAAATAGTAACAAGTTCGGCAACGGATTGATGTAATATTGGATGTTTCCAATCGATATTTAAATCTTGCATTGGCGCTAACACAAACTTTCGGTTTTGCATTTGTGGATGCGGAATTTGCAAACTTGGTGTGTTTATAATTTCACCATTAAAATCAATAATATCAATATCAATTGTACGGGGCTGATATCCTTCGCTATCAGCTCGAACTCTACCCAAAGCTGTTTCTATTTCTACAATTTTAGATAAGGTTTTTTCAGCCTCAAAAGGTGTGTAAACTAATAAAATAGCGTTGTAAAAAGCTTCGCTAACAAATCCCCAAGCTGGTGATTGATACGCCTTAGAAACCTGAATAACAGTTCCTATTTTGTGGTGAATCAAATCAATGCAATTCGTTAAGTTTTTTAAACGATCACCTTGATTACTCCCTATTGATAATATGACTTGATTGTAAGATTGCATATGGCAAAAATAGTTAAAACTAATTTAGAAAAGATGCTAATTAGCTATAGTTTTATTACAAAAATTTTTTATAGAAAGGTGTAACAAATTTTAAAATTGTGCTACTAATGGTTTACAAATAAAATTTAATATGAGATTTTTAAGTAACATTTTAGCTACAATCATAGGTCTATTTTTATTCTTTATGATTTTATTTTTTGGTCTAATTATTATTGGAACTTTGTTTGGAGGTAGCTCTAAATCTGTGATTGTAAAAAGCAATTCGGTGATTGAACTGGACTTGTCAAAAATCACAGAAGATTACGGTGGGCAATATTACATTAAAGATTTTGAATATACACAAGTAAATAACGATGGTTTTGTAGATGTTTTACGTGCTTTAGATGCTGCTAAAACGGATGACAAAATTAAAGGGATTTCGATTTTAAATAACAATTCGAATATTGGTTTAGCACAGCTAAGCGAAATCAGAAATAAATTAAACGAGTTTAAAGCAACTGGTAAATTTGTGGTTGCTTATGCAAACGCTTATTCGCAAGGTGAGTATTATTTAAATTCTGTTGCAGATACGTTATACTTAAACCCGGTTGGACAATTTGACTTTAGAGGTTTGGGATCCGAGATTTTATATCTTAAAGACATACAGGACAAAACCGGAATTAAAATGGAGGTTATTCGCCATGGTAAATACAAAAGTGCTGTAGAACCGTATTTACAAAACACAATTAGTGAGGCAAATAGGGAACAAAATTTAGCTTTATTAAATTCGGTTTGGAACACTTTAGTAACCGATATTTCTAAATCAAGAAACATTAGTATTGATAGTTTAAACAGCTATGCAAATAATCTTTCGGCAACTTTTCCGGAACAAGCCTTAGAAAAAAAGCTTGTAGATAAAGTAGTTTACGAAGATATATACCACAACGGTATTAAGAAAGCATTAGGTATTGCTAAAAATAAACAATACAACACAATTAAAATTAAAGATTATGCTTTTGAAATTGCAAATAGCGTTTCGGATTATGATGCAAAAGATAAAATTGCTGTAATTTTTGCTCAAGGAACTATTTTATCGGGCGAGGGCGATGCAAGTTATATTGGAGAAGGTTCTATCAGACGATCATTAGAAAAAGCACGAAACGATAAAGATGTAAAATCAATTGTTTTACGCGTAAATAGTCCAGGTGGTAGTGCCTTAACTTCAGACTTAATTTGGAGAGAAATTGAACTTACCAAAGCTGTAAAACCAGTAGTTGTATCTATGGGTAATTTAGCAGCATCGGGTGGATATTACATTTCATGTAACGCTGATAAAATTTTTGCTGATCACAATACAATTACCGGGTCGATTGGAGTTTTCGGAACGATTCCTAACATTTCGCAATTAGCTACTAATATTGGAATTAATGCAGAGCAAGTACAAACGCATAAACACGGTGTACAATACAGTATTTTTGAACCAATGACCGAAGACTTTAGAACAGAAATTACTGCAAGTATCGAAAAAATTTACGATGTGTTTTTACAACGTGTAGCCGATGGTCGTAAAATGACTAAAGAACAAGTTGACGAAATTGCACAAGGTAGAGTTTGGACCGGAACGGATGCAAAACGTTTAGGTTTAGTGGATGAAATTGGAAATCTTGATGCTGCAATTGCAGAGGCTGCTAAACTAGCAAAAATAGAAAAATACAAAATAGCTGATTTTCCAAAATACGAAACAGAATTTGAAAATATATTAAGTAAAATGTTCGGAATGAGCATCTTTAAATCTCAAAACGAGTTAATTAAAGAATATGTTGGCGAACAAAATTACCAAATGCTAGAGCAACTTAAGAACGCTCAAAAAATGAAAGGCGTACAAGCCATTATGCCTTACCAAATTGTAATTAAATAAAAAATAGTTTTCGATTTAAAAAACCTCCTAATTAAACATTAATTTTGGAGGTTTTTTTTTATTTTTTATGTACTTTTAGTTAAAATTAATATATGTTATGGGTAAAAAAGTTTTAAAAATTTTTGGTATCATACTAGTACTCTTGATTGTTGCAATTGGAGTAACTCCATTTTTGTTTAAAGACAAAATAAAAGAACTGGTTATTAAAACCATTAATAATAATTTAGATGCAAACGTTTCTTTTGCTGATGTAGATATCAGTTTATTTAAAAGTTTTCCTAAGGCCACAGTTGTTATTAACGATTTAGCGATTATCAATAAAGCTCCTTTTGAGGGAGATACTCTTTTTTACGCAAATGAGTTAGATTTAAAAATGACTTTAACAGAGTTAATGAAAGGCGAAGGCGAAGCTATGGAGATTGAAGGATTTTCGGCTAAAAACGCTATCGCAAATATTATTTTTAATAAAGATGGAGTAGGGAACTTTGATATTGCTTTAAAAGAAGACAAACCAGATGAACCACAGACAGAATCGGCTCCGCTTGCTTTAGCTATCGATGGTTACGAAATTGAAAATTTAAAATTTACTTTCGAAAACCAAGCTTCAAATATGAAAATGGTTTTAGATAGCATCAACCACTCGGGAGATGGTTCTTTCAAAAATCAAGTAGTAGATTTAAATACAAAAACAACTACTAAACTTTTATTTGTTATGGATAGTGTAAACTATGTGAACAATGCGAAGTTAAGTTTAGACGCTGTTTTAGGAATTGATTTAAATAATCAAAAATACTCTTTCAAACAAAACAAAGCACTAATTAATCAATTGCCGTTAGAGTTTGATGGATTTATTCAGTTAACAGATGCAGGACAATTATATGATTTAGCGTTTAAGACACCAGAATCTTCATTTAAAAACTTTTTAGGATTGATACCTGAGGTATATTCTGGTATGATTGCTAATGTAAAAACAGAAGGAGACTTTGAAGTTTCTGGGAAAGTAAAAGGAGAGTTAAAAGAAAACGTGATTCCAACTTTTAGTTTAGCTATGAAGTCGGATAACGCCTCATTTCAATATCCAGACTTGCCAAAAGCAGTTAAAAACATTCATATTGATGTAGACGTTGCCAACCAAACAGGTAATTTAAATGATACGTACGTAGACATCAATCAGCTTTCGTTTAAAATCGATCAAGACCAGTTTAACGCACAAGCAAGTATTAAAAACTTTATGGAAAATGCTTTAGTTGATGCCAAATTAAACGGAACAATCAATTTAGGAAACTTAACAAAAGCTTATCCTATTAAATTAGATAAACCACTTTCAGGTGTTTTAAATGCAAATATCGCAACCAAATTCGATATGAACTCTATCGAAAAACAAGCTTATCAAAACATGGTAAACTCGGGGACAATGTCGTTAACAGGATTTAATTATACCGGACCAGAAATGGCCAACGCTGTAATTATTAACAAAGCGGCTTTAACTTTCAATCCGTCTAACATTACTTTAAATGCTTTCGATTTTAAAACCGGAAAATCAGACTTAAACCTTACAGGTGCGTTAAACAATTTTTATGGTTTTATGTTTAAAAAAGAAACGTTAAAAGGTACTTTCAATTTATCATCAAATCATTTAGAGGTTGGCGATTTTATGACCAGCACAACTCCGGCAGAACCCGAGCAAACTAAAAAAAGCGAGACAGCTATTAAAGTGCCTTCATTTTTAGATTGTACTTTAAATGCCAAGGCGAATACGGTAGTTTATGATAATTTAAATTTAAAAGATGTTCAAGGAACTTTAGTAATTAAAGACCAGGCTGTTAGTTTGCAAAATGTTAAAACCAATATTTTTGGAGGAGCAATTGCAATGAACGGAACCGTATCAACTAAATCTGATATTCCTACTTTTGATATGAAATTGGGATTAAACAAATTAGATATTGCTCAATCGTTTACACAATTAGACTTTCTTAAAAAAATTGCTCCAATTGCTAATGTAATTGCTGGTAAATTAAATTCGGAAGTTTCGCTTTCTGGTAAATTAGATCCAAAAGAATTGACTCCAAATTTAAATACCATGTCGGGTGATTTAGTTGGACAATTATTAGAGCCAGAGGTAAAAGGTGAAAATTCTAAACTACTATCAACCTTAGATTCTAATTTAAAATTTATTGATTTAGATAAAGTGAATCTAAAAGACTTAAAAGCACATTTGGTTTTTGCAAACGGTAAAGTACAAATCAAGCCTTTTACACTTAAATATCAAGACATTAATATTAATGTGGACGGTGAACATGGCTTTGATCAAAACATGAACTATACGTTAAATTTTGATGTACCTGCAAAATATTTAGGTACAGAAGTAACGAACTTACTAAATAAACTTTCACCATCAGAACAAGAAAAGATTCAAAGCATTCCAATAAAAGCTAATTTAACAGGGAACTTTACAACACCAAAAGTATCAACCGATTTAAATACAGCTGTTACCTCGTTAACCAATCAAATTGTTCAGGCACAAAAAGAGAAATTAGTAGATCAAGGAAAAGAAAAATTAACAGATCTTTTATCGGGCGGAAAAAACAATACCAATACAACCGTTCCAGATTCCTTAAAAACAGAAGAACAAATTAAACAGGATAAAAAGAAAGAAGACGTTAAAAACGCCGCAAATTCAATTAAAGATTTGTTCAAAAAGAAATAGCAAATTAAAAACTCCCAAAGGCTTTGCTTTTGGGAGTTTTTAATTTGTTATTTCTGTCTGTCTTTCATTAAATAAAAAAATAAAAAACCGTAACATTTTGTTTAAAAAACCGTAATAATTATAATTTGTTTATTTGTTTATTAACTTTAAAATAAACAATTATGAAAAAATTACTTTTCACAGCCATTTGCGCAATGGCTTTTACCAATGGGTTTTCTTATAATACTTTAGAATCCAGAGGACTACCTGCTTTAACAGAATGCCAAATGTTTGCTTATGATGTTGAGTATAATTATGGAATAATTCATAAAGAGCAATTTGGTACTGAATTGACCCTTAAATCCGCATGTATTCTATAAAAATAACCGCAAAGATTTGAATACAAACACTTTGCGGTTTAGGTATTTTCAC
>CANRKI010000036.1 GCA_947631175.1 uncultured Flavobacterium sp. | reverse complement strand
GCTACATCATATTTTACTTTTCTTGCCATAAAAAATGCCCCCAAAAGTGTCTAACTTTTTGGGGGCAGTGTATTTAAGTGATGCTTTTTTTTATAAGTTTAATATTACATCAAGTGTTAAAAAAATAAAAAGATTTACTAAAAATATTTTTTTTTCGTTGTAATGTAACTTTTTGGAAACTTAATACGTATAACAATTATAATTTATTAGCACAGGAGAACTAAATAATGAGACAGCTTAAAATTACAAAGCAGGTAACCAATCGTGAAACTGCATCTTTAGATAAATATTTACAAGAAATTGGTAAAGTAGATTTAATTACTGCTGATGAAGAGGTAGAATTAGCACAACGAATTAAAGCTGGTGACCAACGCGCTTTAGAAAAACTTACAAAAGCAAACTTACGTTTCGTGGTTTCTGTTGCTAAACAGTACCAAAATCAAGGATTAACATTACCTGACTTGATTAATGAAGGAAACTTAGGTTTAATTAAAGCGGCACAACGTTTTGATGAAACTCGTGGTTTCAAATTCATTTCGTACGCTGTATGGTGGATTCGTCAATCTATTCTTCAAGCTTTAGCAGAACAATCACGTATTGTACGTTTACCGTTAAACAAAATTGGTTCTATTAACAAAATCAACAAAATGTATGCGTTATTAGAACAATCTAACGAAAGAGCTCCATCTGCAGAAGAAATTGCAAAAGAATTAGATATGACGGTTAATGACGTTAAAGAGTCTATGAAAAACTCTGGTCGTCACTTATCAATGGATGCACCGCTTGTAGAAGGTGAAGATTCTAACTTATACGACGTTTTACGTTCAGGAGAGTCACCAAATCCAGACCGTGAATTAATTCACGAATCATTGCGTACAGAAATTGAACGTGCGTTAGAAACTTTAACTCCTCGTGAGGCAGATGTTGTTCGCTTATATTTTGGTTTAGGAGATCAACACCCTATGACTTTAGAAGAAATTGGGGAAACTTTTGAATTAACACGTGAGCGTGTACGTCAAATTAAAGAAAAAGCAATTAGACGATTAAAACATACTTCAAGAAGTAAAATTTTAAAAACATATTTAGGATAAATATTCCTATTCACAAGTAACAACAGTATCATAACTGTTCGTTTTTTGATTGATGATTGAACTCCGGCTGATTACCGGAGTTTTTTTATTTTATTTTGTACATTTGCAATACAATAACACAACTAAATAAAAATGAACACAAAACTTATTGCACCATCTGTTTTAGCTGCCGATTTTGCAAACCTTCAAAGAGATATTGAAATGATCAATCAATCACAAGCAGACTGGTTTCATATTGATATTATGGACGGAGTGTTTGTTCCAAATATTTCGTTTGGAATGCCCGTTTTAGAAGCTATTTCAAAACATGCTAAAAAAACAATCGACGTACATTTAATGATTGTTGATCCGGATCGTTACATAAAAACATTTAAAGAACTAGGAGCTGATATTTTAACGGTACATTACGAAGCTTGCACACACTTACATCGATCGCTACAAGCTATTAAAGCAGAAGGGATGAAAGCTGGTGTTGCTATAAATCCACACACTAACGTTACTTTATTAGAAGATTGTATTAAAGATATTGACTTGGTTTGTATTATGAGTGTTAATCCTGGTTTTGGAGGACAATCATTTATTGAAAATACTTATAAAAAGGTAAAACAATTAAAAGAAATTATCAATAAAAATAATGCAACAACTTTAATTGAAATTGATGGTGGTGTAACAAATAAAAATGCGAGAGCGCTAGTTGACGCTGGTGCTGATGTATTAGTTGCAGGAAGTTTTGTTTTTAAAGCTGAAAATCCTATAGAAACTATTGCTGATTTAAAAGAAATTATAAAATAAAAGAAAGGGCTTAAATTTGATTTAAGCCCTTTTTTAATTATTCAATATATTGTGATACAAAATATTTTAAAACATCTACTGTACTAACAATTCCTACTAAATTATCTTCTTGAACAACAGGTAAAGCATGAAAATTTGATTCACTTAAAATGTGAGCAACCTCTTTAATTGGAGTCCATGGTAAAACAGAAATAACTTGTTTGCTCATTACCTGCTCTAAAGTAAACATATTATAGACAGTTCCTTTAGCATCACCACTTTCAAAATCTAAATCATCAATAAAACTAATACGTTGCAAATCTGTATAACTTAGCATACCAACCAAAGTATTACCTTTCACAACAGGAATGTGACGAATTTTATTTCTTTTAAATAGCTCTTCAGCCTTTGTTAATTGATCATCAACATTAAGTTTCACAATATTAGATGTCATAATTCTAGAAATAGGATCAAGTGGTTTCATTTTATTATAATTTTTCTTTAAAGTAATAAATAAAAACAGAATATAAAAATGATAAAAATCAAAAAAGGCGTATTGAAAATATTCAATACGCCTTTTTGCGACCGCGGAGGGCTTCGAACCCCCAACCCTCAGAGCCGAAATCTGATATTCTATCCAGTTGAACTACGCGGTCCTACTAGCTATAAACTATGCTAATAATTTTTTTACTATAGTAGATACTGTTTTACCATCTGCCTGACCAGCTAAAGCTTTAGAAGCAAGTCCCATTACTTGTCCCATTGAGGCTATGCCAGAGAAACCACCTTCAATAATAATATCTTTAACAATTTGTTCTACTTCTTGTTCAGATAACTGAGCAGGTAAAAATTGTTCAATAACTTTAATTTGTGCCAATTCTGGGTCCGCTAAATCATTACGTCCTTGTTCTGCAAAAATAGAGGCACTGTCTTTTCTTTGTTTCACTAACTTTTGTAATAATTTTATTTCATCTTCAGCAGATAAAACACCATCACCTGAACCTGATGTTTGAGCTAATAAAATTTCAGATTTGATAGCACGTAATGCTTCTAAAGCAACACTATCTTTAGCTTTCATGGCAGCTTTCATAACATCCATGATTTGTGCTTGTAAACTCATAACCTTATATTTTTGAAATGCAAATTTAAAAAATTAACCCGAAACTGTAAAAGGTTTCGGGTTAAAGAAAAAAATATTTTTAATTAATCTACGTTGTCGTGTAGAAAAGAATTGTTTGATCTAATTTTCAAATCATTATTATCAGTTTCTACTGAATATCTAGATGCTCCAACATTTTCTTGTTTATGAGAATCTGTATGAATGTTAATTCCTAAACGCTCAAAAGCAGGCTTATCTAATTCAGCAGGATTTCTATTATTTGAAAATTTGTAATTAAAATCTTTCAATTTTTGTCTTCTACTTGGAGTAGTTTGCTTTAGCTCTTGTTTGTAAGCTAAATTTTGTATGTTATCTTGATTTTCAACAGAATCTCGAACAAAATCTACTGGTGCTTCAGTACGTAAAGTCATTTCTAATGCAGGTTCAATAGTTTCATTAGCTTTAGGGCTAGCTTCTTCAATTGGTTTTGCATTAAGTAAATTTTCTTCATGTTTGATATAAGTATCAATATCCAAAACATGTTTAATTACTAAATCTTCAGTATTTGGCGTTGTTTGAGCTACTGGACTTTGAACGTTTTCTTGAGGAATTACAGGAACTACTTCATCCTCAAAAAATAATGTTTTTGAATTAAAGATTTGTTTTTCTGTAATTTCAAATATCTCGTTTTGCGAATTTGAATCAACAATATCAAAATTTAAACTATTTTGATGAATCGTTGTATCTGTAACAATTGGTGCAACGATAACTTCTGGCTGAAAATCATTTATTTGATTTTCGGTAACCTTAGGTTCAACTATCTCGAAAAATACATCTAAACTGTTTACATTAACAGCTGGTGAAGGCATATTTGAAGTAACGTTGCTAGCCCCAACATTAACTTCATTATAAGTCTTTTTTCCAAAATCCTCTACCTCCTCATCGAGCACATGAACAATTCGCGCTGGTTTAATAGGAGCGATCGTATTGTCCAAAACATTTTGTTGTTGCGTATTTTCCTGAACGAAATTTTGAACAGGTTGCTGTACAGGCGTTGGTTGTGTATTTACAGGTGCAAATTTTACATCTGAATTTACATTTAATTTCTGAACTGCAGCTTGCTCAGCACCTAACATGTGCTTGATTACGTTGTCTTTATTTATAAGTTCAGATTGTTGCTCAGGGTTAAATCCCGTAGCAATAATGGTTACAGAAATAGAATTTCCTAATTTTTCATCTTCACCAACCCCCATGATAATGTTAGCATTATTTCCTGATTCGGATTGGATGAAATCATTAATTTCTCCTATTTCATCTAATGTAATTTCGTCTTCTGCTTCTGTACCACAAACAATAAGTAAAAGTACATTTTTAGCTCCTGTAATTTTATTTTCATTTAATAAAGGAGAATCTAAAGCAGACATGATTGCTTCTTTAGCTCGATTTTCACCAGTTGCTGTAGCTGATCCCATGATAGCGGTACCACTATTTGAAAGTACAGTTTTAGCATCACGTAAGTCGATATTTTGAGTAAAGTGTTGCGTAATTACTTCTGCAATTCCTTTAGAAGCAGTAGATAAGACCTCATCCGATTTAGCATATCCTGCTTTAAATCCAAGGTTTCCATACACTTCACGTAACTTATTATTGTTAATAACGATAAGTGAATCTACGTGTTTACGTAAATTTTCTACACCGATTAAGGCTTGCTCGTGACGAACTTTACCTTCAAATTGAAACGGAATAGTAACAATACCTACTGTTAATATATCCTTATTTTTAGCTAATTCTGCAATTACAGGAGCTGCTCCGGTTCCAGTTCCACCACCCATTCCGGCAGTGATAAATACCATTTTTGTATTTTTATCTAAAACTCGGTCAATTTCCTCCACACTTTCTTGAGCAGCTAAATGCCCAATTTCAGGGTTTGCTCCAGCACCTAATCCTTCAGTTAAGTTTACACCCAACTGTATTTTAGTAGGTACAGGGCTATTTTCTAATGCTTGCGAATCTGTATTACAAATTATAAAATCAACCCCTTTAATTTTTTGGTTGTACATGTAATTGATAGCGTTACTTCCGCCGCCACCAACACCAATAACTTTAATGACATTTGACTGGCCTGGTGCCAAATCAAATTTCAATGTTGTTCCTAATCCTGAGTTATTTTCCATACCTTATCCTTTGGTTTACTCTGCGTTGTCAATAAATTCTTTGATTTTGTCTACAAAACCACTTAAAAAAGATTTGCTAGATTTTGTAGTTTTAACATCATTACTAGTTTGAACTTCAGTTGTATTCAATTGATTTTCTTGAGTTTCAGAAACACTCTCAATATTTTGAGACTCAACTTGATCGACCGAATTCACTGATACTTGAGTTAGTTCATCTTCAATTTGCATTTTTTTACTTGCCAAGCTATTTTGGTTTAATCCTCTCATTAATAAACCTATAGCTGTAGCATACGTTGGTCCTGCTAATTGTTTAGGAGAATCTTGTGCTAGATGCTCTTGCGGATAACCTATTCTAGTATCCAAACCAGTTACGTATTCTACTAATAGTTTGATATCTTTTAACTCGGCTCCCCCACCAGTTAATACAATACCAGCAATTAATTTTTTACGTTGTTCATCATATCCATAAGCTTTGATTTCATCAAAAACCATTACAATAATTTCTAATATTCGAGCATGAATAATTAGAGATAGATTTTTAAGTGAAATTTCTTTTGGATCTTGCCCTCTAAAGCTTGGTATAGCAACAATTTCATTTTCTTTGTTGTTACTTGGCCAAGCTGAACCGAATTTAACTTTTAAAGCTTCGGCTTGCTTTTCAATAATCGAACATCCTTCTTTAATATCATCAGTTATAGCATTTCCTCCAAAAGGTACTACCGCTGTATGTCTAATGATTCCGTCCTTAAATATTGCTAAATCAGTTGTACCACCTCCTATATCGATTAGGGCTACACCTGCTTCTTTTTCATCACTACTTAAAACCGCATCTGATGATGCTAATGGCTCTAATGTTAAATCATGTAGATTTAGGTTAGCAGATTTTATACAACGACCTACGTTACGTATTGATGAGGCTTGGCCAACAACGACGTGAAAGTTCGCTTCTAATCGTAAACCTGCCATTCCTATTGGCTCTTTTGATTCTGAGCTACCATCAATTAAATACTCTTGTGGTAATATATGTATTATCTCCTCACCTGGAAGCAATGCAAGTTTTTGCACTTGAACGACTAAGCTTTGAATATCGCTTTCATCGATTACCTCTTCTAGGTCATGGCGAATAATATAATCTGTATGTTGTATGCTACGAATGTGTTGACCGGCAATACCAGCAACAACATCTTTAATTTCTAACCCAGAAGCTTCTTCGGCTAAAGTTACTGCATCTCGAATTGAGGTAATAGTTTGTGTGATGTTGTTAACAACACCTTTAGCTACACCTAAACTTTTTGCTTGTCCAAAACCGAGCACTTCTAATTTACCGTACTCATTTTTACGACCAATCACGGCAACTATTTTAGTTGTCCCAATATCTAATCCAACGGCAATGTTTTCTTTACTCATATTTTTTTACTTAGTGCAAACGACTTGCTGTATAAAATTTAGATTAACCTCTTTGTAATTTTTTATAATTGTATCTTGTAACGAATGCTGTATGAAAGCCTTATAATTATTGAATTTACGGTCAATATCTACAGCTTTCCCAAATACAATTTTAAAATTAAAATTTCGGTCTGTTAAGATAATATTTCTATAAGGAAAAATATCAATTCCTACAATACTTTTTTTCAAAAATTCATCTTGATGAATTTTGCTTAAAATTAAGTTTACATCCTTCAAGGTAGTTTCGTTAATTTCGCCAGTTACAATGGGTACTCTTGCCGAATGATTTTTGGATCTGGGCATTATTTTTCCGTTACTATCCATGTAATAAACTTGTCCTTTATCAAAAACTCTACCAATTGGTGTACGTTGTTTCACTTCATTAACTAAAATTCCTGAAACTGTTTTATATACTTGTGCCGATTCTATCATTGCATTTTTATTCAGGTAGATTTCGATATCATTTAAAACTTCATAATCTTTCATCAAATTATTTTTAAATGATAACTTTTCGTCTACTAAAGAATGTAGCTCAGTATTTGTAATATATACATTATCCTCTCCAATAAAATCGATACGAATCTCTAATTCACGTCGTTCTTGGTTTTTGTTTGATGCAAAAGAGTATAAAAAACATACCAGTACAAAAATTAAAATTAACCGAACGTCGTTCCACTTAATTTTTTTAGCATTTAAAGCATCTTTTATTTCATGAATCATTTCGCCAATATCTCCGGCACCAATGGTAACTAAAACATCAAACTCACGATCCAATATATTTTTTATTAAACTTTGTTTTTCGACCAAACTTTTGTTTTGATTTTCAATTTTATCTAACAACCAAGTTGAGTTTACACCTTCAATAGGTAGTTCTCGAGCTGGATAAATATCTAAAAGTAAAATCTCATCAAAATTTGATAACGACTGTGCAAATCCATCAATAAAATCACGTGTACGAGAAAATAAATGTGGCTGAAAAACGGCTACTATTTTTTTGTTAGGATATAGCTCGCGAACCGCCTGATGTACAGCGTTAATTTCGGTTGGATGATGTGCATAATCATCGATAAAAACTAAATCATTCTCTCGAATTTGATACGAGAACCTGCGACGCACTCCTTTAAATGTTTGCAAAGCATTTACAATTTTATAAGCAGGAACGCCGTATGTATAGGCCATAGCAAAAGCTAATAAGGCATTGGTTAGGTTATGGTGACCTGGTAAAGCAAGCTTTACATTTGTAATTGTTTCTGTTGGTGTTTTAACAGAAAAAACGTACCATCCATTTTCAATTTTAACGTCTATAGCTTCAAAATCAGAAGCGTCATTGATTCCAATTTTTACAGCTTGTAATGGTAATCCATTATTAATAAATAGATGCTCTGGGTTAACCTTAGCAGCAAATTCATTAAATGAATCTATCACGTGTTGTTCATCTCCATAAATATCTAAATGGTCTGCATCCATAGAGGTTACACAAGCCAAATTAGGATGTAAATGTAAGAACGATCTATCAAATTCATCAGCCTCGACAACAGTTATCGTTTTTCCTTGACCAATTAAGTTGCTTTGATAATTCTCGACAATTCCGCCTAAAAAAGCGGTTACATCTTCTCCACTTTCGTACAAAATATGACCAAGCATACTTGATGTTGTGGTTTTACCGTGTGTACCTGCTACAGCAAAGCAAAAAGTATCTTTTGTAATGATTCCTAAAACTTCGGCTCTTTTTTTAACTACAAAATTTTCATTCAAAAAAAAGTTTAATTCCGTGTGGTTTTTAGGTATTGCTGGTGTATAAACAACAAGCGTTTGGTTTTTATTTTTATATATATCGGCTATCAGATTACAATCATCTGTATAATGAATTGCTATACCTTCTTGCTCTAGCTCATGTGTTAATTGTGATGGAGTTTTATCGTATCCAGCAACATTTATCCCAATATTTTTAAAATATCGTGCAATTGCGCTCATTCCGATTCCGCCAATACCTACAAAGTAAACATTTTTTATATCTTCTAATTTCATCACAAAAATCCTATTAGGACTTAATTATATTCATGATATTTTTTACAATATCGATTGTTGCATTTGGTTTGGCTAATTTTTTAAAATTAGCACTCATTTTTTGTTGTAAATCAGAATCAGAAATTAAGTTTTCGAACACCGATTTAAATTTTTGATCAAGCTCAGCTTCTTTTATCAATATAGCTGCGTTTTGATCTGCAATAGCTTTGGCATTTTTTGTTTGATGATCCTCGGCTACGTTTGGCGATGGAATAAATATTGTAGGTTTTGCTACAATTGCCAATTCTGAAACTGAGGAAGCACCTGAACGAGAAATGATAAAATCCGCTGCGGCGTACAATAAATCCATCCTGTCAACAAACGAAAGTACTTGAATTGTATTTTCTGAGTTTGTGTATTTTTTGTACTCATCAAAATAGAACTTACCACATTGCCATAAAACCTGAATATTTTGTTTTTTAAAATCTTCAAGATTGGCTTCAATCAATCTATTAATTGCTCTAGCTCCTAAACTTCCGCCTAAAACAACAAGTGTTTTTTTGTTTGAATCTAGTTTAAAATAATTAATCGCCTCGTACTTTTTTGATTCAATATCTAAAATATCAGCTCTTACAGGATTTCCAGTTTCAATTATATTATTGTTGATAAAGAAACGGTTAAGTCCTGAATATGCTACACATATAGTTTGTGCCTTTTTAGCAAGTAATTTGTTGGTAATACCAGGATAAGAGTTTTGTTCTTGTATCACAGTTGGTATTTTTAACCAATTTGCAACTTGCATTACGGCTCCGCTGGCGAAACCACCTGTTCCAATTACGACATCGGGCTTAAAGTTTTTTATGATTTTAAACGAATTCCATAAACTAGAAATCAATTTAAATGGAAACATTAGATTATCTAGAGACAATTTTCTTTGAATTCCACTAATCCATAAACCTTTTATATTGTAACCGGCTTGAGGCACTTTTTGCATTTCCATTTTATCTTTCGCTCCTACAAATAGAATTTCAGAATCAGGAAATTGCTTTTTTATTTCGTTTGCAATAGCAATCGCAGGATAAATATGTCCTCCTGTACCACCACCGCTTAATATTATTTTTATCTTTTTACTCATTACTGCACTTAATTTTGCTGAACAACTTTTATAGCCTCAGTAACCTGAGCATCTGTAGGTTCAAATTGTTGGTCTGAAATTTTAGTTTTTTTATCCTTTTCATTTGAATTAGGATTTGAAACTTTACTTTTTTTAACCTCGGCAGTTACACTTAATATTACGCCAATAGCCGCGCAAGTGATCCAAATTGAGGTTCCACCACTACTAATTAATGGTAAAGATTGTCCTGTAGTTGGAAACAATTGTACAGCAACTCCCATGTTTACAAAAGCTTGAAAAACAATTGGAAAACCTAAACCATAGATTAAAAGTTTACCAAAGGGTTCGGTTATTTTAGTTGCATTTATAAAAAACCGAACAAATAATGACAAATAGGTAAAAATTAAACCTAAAGCACCTAACATTCCAAACTCTTCTACAATTATCGCAAAGATAAAATCTGATGAAGACTGTGGTAAAAAATTACGTTGAACACTTTTACCTGGGCCTAAACCTGTTACTCCACCTGTTGCTATGGCAATTTTTGCATTATCAGTTTGATAATTATCTACGTCCTTATCGTCTTCATCAGCTAAAAATCGATCAATACGCGATTCCCATGTTGCCATACGACTTGTGTATTTATTAGGATAAACCTGTCCAAGTACATATAACAATGCTAAAGCAGAGAATCCCATAAGTCCAATTCGAAGCAAATACCTGAACGGATAACCTCCTAAATAAATTAAAAGAACGTTTGTAAAAAGTAATAAAGCAGCTGTGGATAAGTTTGCTGGTAAAATTAATATTGTACAAACTCCAATAGGTCCCCACAACCATAATAATGACTTTTTAAAATTGAAAGGTATATTACTGCTAATGTTTTTGGACATATAATGCGCGATATACATATTTAAAACTACGATTGCCAGCGCAGATGGTTGAAAGGTTAGGTTAACAAACGGTAGTCTAACCCATCTACTTGCATTGGCTCCTGCTATAACAGTTTCATTTAAAAGTGCAAAAACAAGCAAGCCTATTACTGCGGGTACTAATAAATAAATGATATATTTTAACCTTTCGTATTTTATTTTACTTACAATATAAACAATGCCTATACCGATAGAAATGTGCATAAAATGCTTAAAAAAATGAGAATAAACCGTACCGTTTTTTACTACTAGCGATAAATTTGAACTCGCACTAAAAACAGGCATAAAAGAAAAAAGCCCTAATAGAGTTACTAAAGCCCAAATGGCTTTATCACCTCGTAAACCAGCAATTATTCTTTTAAATAGTTTAATCATTTGTATTATAATTTATGTACAGCTTCTTTAAATTTCACTCCTCGATCTTCGTAAGAGGTAAATAAATCAAAACTAGCACATGCAGGTGATAATAAAACAGTATCGCCTGGAACTGTAAATGAATGTGCGATTTTTACACATTCGTTAATATCTGTTGTTTCAAAAATATCATCCACAACATCTTTAAATGTTTCAATAATTTTAGCATTATCAACCCCCAAACAAACGATAGCTTTTACTTTTTCGCGTACTAAAGGCATTAATTCTTGATAATCGTTTCCTTTATCTACACCACCAACAATCCAAACTGTAGGTGTTGTCATACTATCTAAAGCAAAAAAAACAGCATTTACATTTGTAGCTTTAGAGTCATTGATGTATTGAACGTCTTGAATTTTAAGAACTTTCTCTAGACGATGTTCAACCCCTTTAAAGTTGGTTAAACTAGAGCGTAAAGCCTCGTCCTGAATATGCAATAGCTTAGCTACCATGGCACCAGCCATAGCATTTTTTAAGTTATGTTTTCCTTTAAGAGCTAAATCATCTATTGACATACTAAAGCGTATTTTATTGATTATTACAATCATTTGACCATTTTCAAGAAAAGCACCTTCTGTGAAAGTTTTGTTTAATGAAAAAGGTAATCCTTTTGCTTTTATTTGGTTTGTAGCCATCCATTTCTGAATCTCTACATCATCTGCATCATATATAAAATAATCATCAGCGGTTTGATTCATTGTAATTCTGAACTTTGCTGCAATGTATTCCTGATAATTATAATGATATCTATCTAAATGATCTGGGCTTAAATTGGTTAAAACAGCAATATGAGGTCTAAAATTTATAATCCCATCTAATTGAAAACTGCTTAACTCTAGAACATAATTTTCACGTGTTGTATTGGCAACCTGCTCGGCATAACTCATTCCAATATTTCCAGCCAATCCTGCATCTAATCCAGCTTGCTCAACAATATAATGTGTAAGTAACGTTGTCGTTGTTTTACCATTACTGCCTGTAATTGCAATTACATTTGCATTGGATTGCTGAGAGGCAAACTCAATTTCTGAAACAATTTGGATTCCGTTTTGAATCAATTTTTGAATTATAGCAACCTTATCAGGAATGCCAGGACTTTTCATTACAATATCAGCTGCAAGAATAATAGATTCTGTGTGCTGATTTTCTTCCCAATCAATTTGATATGTGTTTAGTTTTTCTTTATACTCCTTTTTGATTGCACCAAAATCAGATAGAAAAACTTGGTAACCTATTTTTTTTGCAAGAATAGCCGTTCCAACACCACTTTCGCCACCACCGAGTACTACTAACTTTTTCATTATCTAAGTTTTAAAGAAACAAGAGAAAAAATGGCTAAAAATATGGCAACAATCCAAAAACGAGTTACAATTTTACTTTCGTGTAAGCCCTTTTTTTGATAATGGTGATGTAAGGGAGACATTAAAAATATTCGTCTACCTTCTCCGTATTTCTTTTTAGTGTATTTAAAATATGAAACTTGTAATACTACCGATAAATTTTCGACCAAGAAAATTCCGCATAAAACAGGTATTAATAACTCTTTTCGAACTGCAATTGCAAGAACTGCAATAATACCTCCAATGGTTAAACTTCCGGTATCACCCATAAAAACTTGAGCAGGATAAGTATTGTACCATAAAAATCCGACCAAAGCACCAACAAAGGCGGAAATAAAAATACTTAGCTCGCCAATGTTAGGGATGTACATAATATTTAGATAATTAGAAAATATTATATTTCCGGATACAAAGGCAAAAATACCCAAGGCTAATACTGATATTGCCGAGGTTCCTGCTGCTAAACCATCGATACCATCGGTTAAATTTGCACCGTTAGATACCGCTGTTATGATGAAAATTACAACAGGTATAAAAATTAACCATGCATAACTTTCGTAACCTTCGCCCATCCATGATAACAGACTAGCGTAATCAAATTCATTGTTTTTAAAGAACGGAATTGTTGTAGCTGTCGACTTTTCTGTTACCACTTTAATAGTGCCAGATGTAGTTACATCATTTACAACAGAGTTAGATGCTTGAGCTAATTCAACTTTAGTTTTAGCAGTATCTTTACTCACGGTGATTGAAGGATGAAAGTATAGAATAGTTCCTACAATTAAACCTAAACCAATTTGTCCAATTACCTTAAATCTACCTTTTAGACCTTCTTTATCATGTTTAAACACTTTGATGTAATCATCTAAAAAACCGATAATTCCCATCCAAACTGTTGTCACTATCATTAATAAAATATAGATATTATCAATTTTAGCGAATAAAAGCACAGGAACAAGCGTTGCCAGAATAATAATTATCCCTCCCATTGTTGGAGTTCCTGCTTTTTCGTTTTGTCCTTGTAAACCAAGTTCTCTAACTGTTTCACCTATTTGTTGCTTACGCAAATAGTTAATAATCGTTTTACCAAAAATAGTAGAGATTAGCAATGATAGAATTATCGCTAACCCCGATCTAAAAGTGATATAGCGAAAAACTCCAGTTCCTGGTACATCTAATACTTTATCCAGGTAATCAAAAAAATAATAAAGCATTAGCTTATTGTTTTACAAATAAAAAATCAGTTACAATTTTAAAATCATCAAAATCATGGCGAACGCCATTAATTTCTTGATACGTTTCATGGCCTTTTCCTGCAATCAAAATAATATCTTTTGGTGCTGCCATTTGACAAGCTGCTTTTATAGCTTGTTTTCGATCCAGGATACTAACCGTTTTGTTATAATATTCGGCTGGAACTCCTTTCTCCATTTCGTCAATAATTACTTGCGGATCTTCCGTTCTAGGATTATCAGAAGTAAAAATCACTTTATTGCTTAGCTTTGCAGCTATTTCGGCCATTTCTGGACGTTTTGTTTTATCTCTATCACCACCACAACCAACTACAGTTATAATGTTTTCGTTTTTGGTTCTAATTTCTTCAATCGTTTTTAAAACATTTTCTAGCGCATCTGGTGTGTGAGCGTAATCAACAATTGCTGTTACTTGGTTAGGCGAAACGATGTATTGAAAACGCCCAGTAACACTTTGTAATTCACTAATAATTTTTAAAATCTCATCTTCATTTAAACCTAAATTTAAAGCTGTGCCATAAATGGCTAATAAATTATAAGCATTAAAATTACCTACCAATTTTGCCCAAACTTCTTTATTATTAATCTTTAAAAGAAGCCCTGTGAAATGATTCTCTAAAACTTGTGCTTTATAATCCGCAAAAGACTTAATTGCATACGTATATTTTTTTGCTACTGTATTTTGTAGCATTAGCATACCATTTTTATCATCTGTATTTGTAA
This sequence comes from uncultured Flavobacterium sp., assembly GCA_947631175.1. GTDB lineage: Bacteria > Bacteroidota > Bacteroidia > Flavobacteriales > Flavobacteriaceae > Flavobacterium. Next base: position 6,987 of record CANRKI010000036.1, on the reverse strand, counting down.
TCGCAAAAGCATTTTTAGCTAAATTATCAAAAAAAGACTTTTTAATATCACGATATTCTGCAAATGAGCTATGGTAATCCAAATGATCGTGAGATAAATTGGTGAAAATACCTCCTGCAAATTCTAAAGCAGTTGTTCTATTTTGATCGATACCGATCGAACTAACTTCCATGAAACAAAATTCGCAACCTAATTGCACCATTTCGTCCAAATACTTATTTATTAAAATACTATCTGGAGTTGTGTGCATGGTTTTGTACTCGATAGTATCAACCAAAATTTTAACAGTAGAAATTAACCCTACTTTAAAACCTGCTTTTTTAAACAATTGATACAATAAAGTAGCAACTGTTGTTTTACCATTGGTACCCGTTACACCAACTAATTTTATCTTGGTTGATGGTTCGTTATAGTAATTGGCACTTATAAAAGCCAATGCTTTACTAGCATTATCAACTTTTATATAAGAAATATTTTGAACTAAATTATCAGGTAATTTTTCACAAACTATTGCTTTTGCACCAAGCGCGATGGCTTTATCAATGTATTGATGTCCATCTGTAATTGTACCTTTTATTGCTACAAAAACATCATTAGTTGTAATTGATCTGGAGTCGAATTCAATTTTATTGATTTCGGCATTAGTTGACCCGTGAACAGTATCAATTGCAACTTTATATAATATGTCTTTTAAAAGTTTCACGAAAACTCAAGAATTATAATTTGGTTCGTAATAATTTTTGCCCCTGGATTAATCGATTGTTTTTTTACTTTTCCTGACGGATTACCAAACATTTTTACTTTTAATCCAAAGTTTTCTAAAATAGCGATTGCATCCATACCTGCCATTCCTTTTACATTGGGAACGATTGTATTATTTTGGTGCATCTTATTGTATTTGTTGTACTGATTTTGTTGTTTCTCGACCACTTGATTAATACGAATAATCTCGTTAGTTGATGGCACATCAGTAAATATTTTTTGTGCAATACGTTTAAAAACGGGTCCTGCTACGTCTCCTCCGTAATATCCTGTTGCTACGTTTGGTTTATGAATAACAACTACGCAAGAGTATTTTGGATTATCGGCAGGAAAAAAACCAGCAAAGGATGAGGCGTAATACATTTCGTCACTTCCTTTATGATAATCAACTTGTGCGGTTCCTGTTTTACCAGCCATTGAAAAATTTGGGGAGTATAAACTTTTACCCGTTCCTTTTTCGACAGCACGCTTTAGCAAATCTTTTAATTGAGCTAAAGTTTCATCCGAACAAACTTTAGGATGAATAATCTCTTTTTCAAACGTTTTAATCGTTTTATTCCCCCATTATTCGCAATCGCATTATAATAAGTTAAAGTTTGTAAAGGGGTTATGTTAATCCCGTAACCGTAAGCCATCCATGGTAGTGATATTGCTGACCAGGTTTTATCTTTGGGTTGCGGTATTATAGGTTTCCCTTCACCAACAATTGGAATTCCGATAGGTTTGTTTAGTCCCATATCATTTAATCGCTTAACAAATTGATATGGATTTGATTTATAACTCTCCTCTACCGCTTGAACAATTACAGTGTTAGACGATTTTTCGAACCCTTTTCCTAATGATATCTTTCCGTAACCTTTACGATTAGAATCACGAACAGAACGACCGTAATATGTTACAACACCATTTTTAGAATCATAAACTTTAGAGGTATCAACTTTTTTATCATCTAACAAAGCCATCATAGAAAACAACTTGAAGGTTGAGCCTGGATCTTGAATTTCGCCCACTGCATAATTCATCCTTTCATAATAATTTCCTTCTGCGCCTTTACCTAAATTAGCAATTGCTTTGACCTCGCCGGTTTTAGTTTCCATAACAACCACACATCCGTGATCGGCGTCGTATTTTTCGAGTTGTTTTAGTAAAGCATGATGTGCAATATCCTGAATGTAAACATCTATTGTCGATACAATATCGTACCCATCTTGTGGGTCCTCATAACTCATACTTTCAATAGGTTTCCAGTTTCCTTTAGCAAATTTTTGCATCATTTGCTTACCATCAACTCCTTTAAGCTCGTTATTAAACGCACCCTCAATTCCAATTGGATTTATTTTACCTTCAGGATTTGATCGATAATCTCCAATTGTTCGTTCAGCTATTCGTCCTATTGGATGTTCACGAACTACTTTATTTTCAATAATAATTCCACCTTTGTTTGATCCCAACTCAAATAGTGGAAACTTTTTAATACGCGACTGTTGCGTAAAACTTAAATTACGAGCAATAAGCAAATAGCGCAATTTAGATGCTCTAGCATTTCGTAATTTTTTCTGCCAATCCGACTCATGACCTCCTAAAATTCCAGAGAGAGAATCTGATAAAGCATAAATATTTTTTTCAAAATTTTCTTCGCTTGGCACTATAGCATCAAAACGAATGGTATATTTTGGAATTGATGTGGCCAACAAACTGCCATCTGCCGAGTACACATTGCCTCGATTAGCAGGTACACTTTCAGTCTTAATTGTTCTTTCTCTGGCAATACTTCTAAACTCATCTCCAACAACAAATTGGATGTAGAACAATTTAAAAATAACACCTAAAACAATTAAAAACATAATAATCGTAAAGAGATACAACCGAGTGTTACTAAAAAAATTAAGTTTTTTTACTGCCATAATTCTTTAATAAAATTACCTTGATTATTCTTCACTTTTATTTTAACAGGAGCAACCTCAGATGGATAAATACCTTTGCGTTCCATTTTTTTTGAAATACTAGACTCCATCTTCATCTCCATCAGTTCCGATCGTTTATCAACAAATTGCGAACGCAAGTCTTTTACCTCTTCGTTTAAACTTGTTATTTTAAGCGATTTACTCTCGTATAAATGAGAGTTTGCAATCATCAATATACCTAAGAACAATAAGAACAATATAAATATCCACTTTTGCTGCGCATCTTTATCAGAAAGATACTTAGCCTTTAGCACACTATATATACTGTCTTTTATCATTTTTTATTTTTTTTCAGCGATCCTAAGTTTTGCACTTCGGGCTCTGTTATTTATTTCAATTTCTTCGGCTGTTGGTACAATTAGTTTACCAATAGTTTTAAACGGAACCTCAAATCGGCCAAAAAAGTCCTTTTCTGGTTCTCCCTCAAACATCCCGTTTTTAACAAAACGCTTCACCAATCTATCTTCTAGAGAGTGATAAGAGATAACGCTTAAACGTCCTTCGGGTTTTAAAATTTCGAGTGCTTGCGTTAAAAATTCTTTTAATACATCAATCTCTTGGTTTACCTCAATACGAATTGCTTGGTAAATTTGAGCTAAAATTTTATTGCTTTTGTGACTAGGTAAAAATCGGGCTAAAACTGTTTTTAATTGTTCCGAATTTTTTATCGGTTCCACTTCTCTAGCTTCAACAATAGCACGAGCAATAGCACGAGCATTTGTTAATTCACCATATTCAGCAAAAACATTTTTTAACTCTTGCTCATCGTATTCGTTAACTACGTTAAAAGCAGATATTTCGCCATTTTGATTCATTCGCATATCTAACTCAGCCTCAAAACGAGTAGAGAATCCGCGTTCAGCAACATCAAATTGATGTAATGACACACCAAAATCACCCAAAATTCCATCTACTTCTTTTACACCATGAAAACGTAAAAAGCGTTTTATATATCTAAAATTCTCGTTTATCAGCACAAATCTTGGATCATCAATAGCGTTAGCCAAAGCATCCAGATCCTGATCAAAGGCAAATAATTTACCATTTGGTCCTAATCGCGACATAATCTCTCGGGAGTGACCACCGCCTCCAAAAGTTACATCTACATAAACACCGTCGGGTTTAATATTTAAACCATCAACTGTTTCTTTTAATAATACGGGGTTATGATATTCCAAATTCATTTCCATTTAAATCACCCATCACTTGCTCTGCTAATTCCGAAAAATCTTCATCAGACATTGCGATAGATTGTTCATACAAATCTTTATCCCAAATTTCAATATGATTGGTGTTTGCTGTTAGCACCACATTTTTAGATATCTGTCCATATTCAATTAAATCCTTGCTCAACAAAAAGCGGCCTGCATCATCAATCTCGATAATTTTCATTCCCGCTTGATACATTCTGGCAAATTGTTGGTTCTTTTTTACAAATTGATTTAGTTGATTTAGTTTATCAGAAATCTTTTTCCACTCTTGCATTGGATATAATTCTACACATTTTTCAAAGATTGAGCGCTTCACAACAAAGCCTTCTTCCAGCTCTGGAAGTTGCTTTTTTAATGCCGACGGAATTGATATTCTGCCTTTTACATCAATCTTACATTCATATGTTCCTATAAATCCTATCAAAAAATTGAATTTAGATAATTCTCTATACAAAAATATATTTTTTTTTCCACTTTTTACCACAACCTCCCACAATGTTGATAATTTTTATTAACAATGCAGGAGGTTTTATTATTTGAGACAAAAATAATTGGTTATTAAGCTATTATATTTTAGACAAAAGTTAAATATCAATGAGAAAAACACAAAAAAAACAGACTAAATGTTAATTTTTATAAAAAAACTAAAAAGTTAACAGAAACTAAAAAAAATACAATCCTCACAGGATCTAACTTACTCATTTGTAAGACATTTAGTGCTAAAATTGTTATTATAGAGAAATTAATCAGGAAATGTGAATCAAATAAACACGCTCTCGATAAAAATATTTATATTTGCAACTTATAATTGCGTAAAAAAATAAATGAAACAATCTTTAAAAAAAGAGGGAAAATATAGCTATCTTGAAGTAGGCGAAGGTACGCCAATTGTTATATTACACGGATTAATGGGCGGCTTAAGCAACTTTGATGGTGTAATTGACTACTTTTCTCAGAATGGATATAAAGTTGTTTTTCCAGAATTGCCGATTTACAGCAGCAATATTTTAAAAACAAACGTAAAGGCTTTCGCAAAATTTGTGAAAGATTTTATTGATTTTAAAGGATACGAAAAAGTTATTCTATTAGGAAACTCATTAGGTGGACATATAGGATTATATCATACTAAAATCAATCCAGACAAAATGGCTGGACTAATTTTAACAGGAAGCTCAGGATTATACGAAAGCGCTATGGGTGACAGTTACCCTAGAAGAGGCGATTACGAATTTATAAAGAAAAAAGCCCAAGACGTTTTTTATGACCCTGAAGTAGCAACCAAAGAAATTGTTGATGACGTTTATGCAACTGTTAACGACAGAATGAAGCTAATTAAAACTTTAACTATCGCTAAAAGTGCTATTAGACATAATATGGCAAAAGACTTACCAACTATGCACGTTCCAACTTGCTTAATTTGGGGTAAAAATGACACCGTAACACCACCTAATGTTGCCGAAGAATTTAATGATTTATTACCAAAATCTGATCTGTACTGGATTGAAAAATGTGGACATGCAGCCATGATGGAACACCCAGATGAATTTAATAAAATCATGCACGAATGGTTAAAAAAATCAAATATATAATTTAGGAAAGTTACAGCTTGCTGTAACTTTTTTATTAAGAATACTTTTATGAAAATTAACAAAGCTGAATTCGTCATCAGTAATTCTGATGTAAAAAAATGTCCAACAGAACCCCTACCCGAGTATGCGTTCATTGGCCGTTCTAACGTAGGGAAATCATCGTTAATTAACATGCTTACCGGCCGTAAAGCTTTAGCTAAAGTTTCTGGTAGACCCGGAAAAACACAACTAATTAACCACTTTAAAATTAACGACAACTGGTTTTTGGTTGACTTACCTGGTTACGGTTACGCAAAAGTTTCGAAATCAACTAAAGGGATTTTTCAAAAATTTATTACCGAGTATTTCGAGAAACGCGAACAACTTGTTTGCGGTTTTGTGCTAATTGATATTCGATTAGAGGCGCAAAAAATTGATGTCGAATTTATAAATTACTTAGGTAACGCGGGAGTTCCGTTCTGTATAATTTTCACAAAGGCAGACAAACTTACCAAAAACAAAGCTTTACAAAATATTGCAGCATACAAGAAAAAACTTTTAGAAGGTGATTGGGAAGAGTTTCCAACTTACTTTTTAACATCGTCGGAAACCGGAGTGGGTCAAGACGAGGTTTTGGAGTTTATTGATCAAGTAAACACCGATTTCTTTAAAAGTCAACAAAGTTTTATATAACAATTTAGGTTTTTAGGCAATGCTTAAAAACCTTTTTTTATGGGCATTCCGCGCCTTTTAATGGGCACGGCGGTGTATGCGCTAAATCTTTATGATACGTTTCGAGAACGTATCCCCCCGACCAACTACATCTTTGATTGTTCAGCTATTTTTTTATAATTCTGAGGATAAAGGTCTTTTAGACTTTTGTGGTTGATGGTTTGGATGTTTTCCAAAGTATATTTAAGCCAGTTGTACGGATTAACCTCGTGCTTTTTACAAATAGCAAAAAACGAATAAATCATGGCTGCACGTTGGGCTGCCTCGTGGCTGCCGGCAAACAAATAGTTTTTTCGGTCTAAAGCTAACGGACGAATAGCGTTATCTACCAAATTATTGACTACTTTGAGTCGCAGGCCGTTGGGATAAATTAACGCTATCTCATCTTGCGAAGTTCCTTCTTCGATGGCAATGAATTTCCCCGTTTTGGATTTTTTTGATTGCTTCGTTCTAACCAATAATAAAAAACAGCTTCGTTAATTCCGTTTTCTTTACAATAAGCGCGTTTGCTTTTTCCGCTTTGTTGCCAATCGGCTATCATAGCCAATCTTTGAGTTCTGTTGTCTTGTATTGTCATGCTACAAAACTAAATCAGCTTTTTAATTAACGTAATATGGGGTTCGTCGGGGGATACTTTTCAATGAATTAATTTTAATCACATAATGCATTACGGGTATTACTATGTTTATGTATTATATAGCATAAAAGATAAAATGTTATATACTGGATATACTAAAGATTTAAACAAAC
>CANRKI010000035.1 GCA_947631175.1 uncultured Flavobacterium sp. | reverse complement strand
AACGGTGCACCACAAATTTTAACCCAACAGATGTTAAACTCACCAACTAATAAAATTAAAGTTGTTGGCGACATTTCATGCGATATTGCAGGGCCTATTGCAAGTACCATTCGTTCCTCAACCATCGAGGATCCGCTGTACGGCTACAACCCAGCAAACGGAACCGAAGTAACCTTTGACCATCCGTTGGCAATAACCGTAATGGCTGTTGATAATTTACCTTGCGAACTTCCTAAAGAGGCCAGCGAAGGTTTTGGAAACATGATGTTGGACAACGTTATTGCAGCCTTTTTTGACAACGATAGCGAACAAATTTTAGAACGCGCTACTATTACTAAAAACGGTAAATTAACTCCACGATTCGAGTATCTTTCGGATTACGCATATCCAGAAAAATAAAAATATAAGCTCTTTTAGCATCTGTTAAAAGAGCTTTTTTTTATAGTGTTTGCGCCTTTTAATGGGCGCACCAGGCTTTCGCGAGTCGCTTTTAGCTACGTTTCACTTCGCTAAAGAGCTTCTACAATCGCTCAATCCTTAACACAAGCTCTGCCGTTTAATAAACAAAGTACTTACAATCAAATCACTACAAATAAAAATAAGATTTTTCGTATAAATTCTTTGAAAACATAAAAATCGTTGTATATTTGCAGTGGCAAGTCCTACACGACCAGCTCCTAATAACTCCTCCAGGGCGGGAACGCAGCAAAGGTAATTGGTTGTAGCGGTGCGATGTAGGTCGCTTGCCTTTTTTTATTTTAAAAAATAGGAGCTTCCAAATTTGGAAGTTTTTTTATTTTTACTACCTTCTACTTGTTAAAATAATCCCATTTTTTTTACGTTTCTATTAATATATCTAATCCCTTAAAGTGTATGAAACGAATTTTATTTCCAACAGATTTCTCTGAAAATTCACTAAATGCTTTTGAATATGCACTCGACTTAGCAGACAATCAAAACTCAGAGATTGTTGTCTTGCATACTTATGACTCAATCCATTTAAACTCGGGACAAATTTCGCCTAAAATGTTTGATAATTTCAAACAAAATATCGATTTAAAAGAACTGCAAGGTTTTAAAGCAATTGCTCCTAAGTTTCATGAAATTGCAATAAAAAACAATCTAAACCATATCAAACTTGAATTTATTTTAGAACAAGGCGAACTTGTTAGTATTATAAAAGAAAAAGTTGTTTCAGAATCTATTTCTATCATTGTAATGGGTAGCAGTAGTAATGAGGATGCAAACTCTAGCGTATTAGGTACAAACACTTATGAAACAATTATACAAACTAGCGTTCCTGTACTATGTGTGCCGCCGTTTGCTAAATTTGAACCGATTTCGTGTTTTGCTTTTTTAACAGTTTTTCATCCAAACGAAAAAAAATCATTAGACTTACTACTTGACATTGCCTTTAGAAAACAAATAAAAGTAAAATGTATTTATGTGGACAATAAAAATGAAAAATACCACAATGTTTTGGACGAGTGGAAACAACATTTTGACCACGATTTAATAGAATTTGTAGTCTTAAAAGATAAAAGTGCGACACACGCTGTAAAGGAGTACTTATTAAATAACGAAATTGGGATGATTGCTACGGTTAAACGCAATCAAACTTTTTTTGATAGTTTATTAAATCCTAGCTTTACAAAAGCTTTAGCTAAAAATATTAAAATTCCTTTATTAGCATGTAAATAAAAAAGAGTTGGTTATACCAACTCTTTTTTATTTTTATCTAAAATAGTATCCATAGTTATTACTAACGATTCACAATCGGATGTACAATTTATTTTTTTATATGTATTATAACCACCATACGGTTTGTATTTTAAAAAATTATCATATTTAAATAGTCCAATAGTTGTTGCTTGCGAAGCTGATGCTAAATGCATCATTCCTGAATCTGCTGCCAACACAATTTCACATTGATGCATTAAACTTGTAATCTCTCTTACATCTTTACTATAAAAAGAAGGCAGTTTATTGGTTAACATCGAAATATTCTCGATAGGTAGAATCTCGATTAAATTATATTTTTCTTCATATTTTGGATAAAAAACAGCATAAAAATTTGCCCACCAATTGTACGAGTAACATTTATCGCCTGTAGCGTAAGTAAAAAACGCAATTGTTTTTTTTGAAGGATCAATAGCTAAATTATTTAAAAGTGTTTTGCCATTGCTTTTTTCTGATTCTGATAGCTTTACATTTAAATTGGGATAAATATCTTGTGAATTGATATCAAATAATTCTAGAAAGTTTCTAAAAAGGTAAACAGGAGCTTTACCGTAGTGAATTTGTTCTTCAATATGCTCATTACATTCAAACTCATTACCATATAATTTGTATTTAGAAGAGGTAAATAAAGTTGCCAATTTACCCGACGAAGATGAGCTAGTAGTATTTATTACTAAATCGTACTTGTATTTTCTAATTTTAAACCACGTTTTAAAATACAAAAAAAGTTGCTTGAAGGGTTTTTTAGGTAATTCTATAATTTGGTCAACTTGGGGATAGTTTTGAAATACAAAAGGAGCAATTTTACCTTTTACAAATAAGTCAATTTTAACTTCTGGATAATTTGTTATTATTTCTTGAATTAAAGGTGTAATCAAAAGTGTATTCCCCAACCTTTGGTTGGGCCTATTAACAAGTACTCTTTTTAATACTAAAGCTTTATTCTTTTCTTTAATAATTTTATTTAAAGACTTTTTACCTATACTATTTGTTAGTGCTTGTGTTATTTTTCTTCTATATTGATTTACTATAGATTTCATATATATTTTAAAATTTCGAGGCCTTTTTATCGGATAAAAATAACAATAATTTTATAAAATAAATTTAATTTAGATAAAAATGTATTTTTTTGTTTTAATTGTATTTTAAAACATCTCTTTCTGCTTTTTCATAAAATACATTTAGTTCAATTTTAATTACAAAAAATATGTAAATCAATAATTTTTAGTACAATAGGTTAGGGGAATAAAAAAACCGCTCAGAAGCACTGAGCGGTTTTTTAAAAATTAAATAATATAAAAATTAAAAGCAATATGAATTTTCAGCGATAACTTTCGTAGCGATGATTTCTCTTAACTCAATCACGTTTGGTTGGTTATCGTATTTTGTAAATCTGCGTAATCCCATTAACATCATGCGTTGCTCATCTCCTTCAGCAAAAGAAACAATTCCTTCTTTTCCTTTTTGAGCTACAATATCAACTGCATTGTATAAATATAATTTTGCCATTGCGATTTGTTCTTTCACAGTAGCTTCTCCTTTAGATTTAGCTAATTTTTCTGTTCTTAAAATTCCAGATTCAGCCATGTAAATCTCGATTAAGATATCAGATGCACAAGCAATTAATTGTTGGTGTTGCTCTAATTCTGTTCCAAATTTTTGAACCGCAGAACCAGCAACCATTAAGAATGCCTTTTTAAGTTTAGCAATAATTGCTTTTTCTTCTGCAAATAACTCATCGTAATCAGGCGTAGAGAAGTCTGGAATACCCATTAACTCTTCACCAACTTTCATTGCAGGACCTAATAAATCAACTTGACCTTTCATTGCTTTTTTAACAAGCATTCCTACAGAAAGCATACGGTTAATTTCGTTTGTACCTTCGTAAATACGAGTAATACGAGCATCTCTCCAAGCCGACTCCATTGGAGTTTCTTCAGAGAATCCCATACCTCCAAAAATTTGGATTCCTTCGTCCGCACAAGCTTGTGCATCTTCAGAAACAGCAACTTTTAAGATCGAACATTCAATAGCGAATTCTTCAACACCTTTTAATTCTGCTTCTTGGTGTGAAGCACCATCAGCTAAACGTGCATTTACTCTTGTTTCGATGTCACCAGCAGCTCTATAACCTGCAGATTCACCAACGTAAGCAGAAGCAGCCATATCAGCTATTTTTTTACGTACAGCACCAAAGTTTGCGATAGGTGTTTTAAATTGAATACGCTCGTTAGCATATTTTACAGCTTCTGTAATGATACGACGTTGCGAATCCATACAAGCAGCAGCTAATTTAATACGACCTACGTTTAATGCATTCATAGCTATTTTAAATCCTTCGCCACGACCTGCTAACATATTTTCTACTGGTACTAATGTATCATTGTAAAAAACCTGACGTGTTGAACTTGCACGAATTCCTAATTTGTGCTCTTCTTCACCTAAAGTAATTCCGTTTGGATTTGCTGGATCGTATTCAACAATAAATCCTGTGATGTTTTTATCATCTTCAATACGAGCGAAAACAATCATTACGTTACAAAAACCTGCGTTAGAAATCCACATTTTTTGTCCGTTAATTTTGTAGTGTTTCCCATCAGCAGTTAATTCTGCTTTTGTTTTACCAGAGTTAGCATCAGATCCAGCTCCTGGCTCAGTTAAACAGTATGCACCAAACCATTCTCCAGAAGCTAATTTTGGTACATATTTATTTTTTTGTTCTTCGTTACCATATAAAGTAATTGGCATAGTACCAATACCTGTATGTGCACCAAAAGCAGTTGAGAAAGATCCTGAAGCACCAGAAATGTAATCACAAGTTAACATGGTAGAAACGAATCCCATTCCTAAACCACCAATTTCCTCCGGAACAGCCACTCCTAAGAAACCAAGTTCTCCAGCTTTACGCATTGCTTCTTCTGTAAACGCGTAATCTTTTTGTTCGAATTTAATTTTGTTTGGCCAAATTTCACGATCAATAAATTCTTTTACAGAATCGCGCATCATTTTTTGTTCTTCAGAAAAATCTTCTGGTGTAAAAATATTTTCAGCTAGTGTCTCTTTTACAATAAATTGACCACCTCTTGTTATGTTTTCCATAATTTATTTTGTTAAGAGCCTATTTTTAAGTAAAACAGACTCATATTTGACAATTTTATATCTTAGTTTGTTTATTTAAATTTTATAGTAATTCGTAAATACCTGCTGTACCTTGACCAGTACCAACACACATAGTTACCATACCGTATTTATTTCCGCGACGTTTCATTTCGTCAAATAACTGAACAGAAAGTTTTGCTCCTGTACAACCAAGTGGGTGACCTAAAGCAATAGCACCTCCGTTTACGTTTATGATATCTGGATTTAAATCTAACTCACGAATTACTGCTAAAGATTGTGAAGCAAATGCCTCGTTTAACTCGATTAACTCGATATCGTTTTGTTTTAAACCTGCTTGTTGTAAGGCTTTTGGAATGGCTTTAATTGGACCAATACCCATAATACGAGGTTCTACACCAGCAGAAGCAAAAGTTACTAAACGCGCAATTGGCTCTAAGTTTAATTCTTTTACCATTTCTTCTGACATAACTAATACAAAAGCAGCTCCGTCTGACATTTGTGAAGAGTTACCAGCTGTAACCGATCCGTCTGCAGCGAACACTGGACGTAATTTTGCTAATGCATCAACGCTTGTTCCAGCACGAGGTCCTTCGTCTTTAGATACAGTATACGATGTAGTTTCTTTTTTACCTTTTTCGTTGATGAAGGTTTGTTCTACCGTGATAGGAACAATTTGAGAATCAAATTTACCTTCTGCTTGCGCTTTTAAAGCTTTCATGTGTGATTCGAAAGCAAATTGATCTTGGTCTTCACGAGATACGTTGAATTGTTTTGCAACAGCTTCTGCCGTTAATCCCATTCCCCAGTAGTAATCTTCGTTACCAGCAGCCGCAGCTTTGTAATCTGGCGTTGCACGGTATCCACCCATTGGGATAAAACTCATAGATTCTACACCACCAGCAATAATACAATCTGCCATTCCAGATTGAATTTTAGCAGTTGCCATACCAATAGTTTCGATACCAGATGCGCAGTAACGGTTAACTGTAACACCAGGAACATCGTTCACTTTTAATCCCATTAACGAAATTAAACGCGCCATGTTTAAACCTTGTTCGGCTTCTGGCATTGCATTTCCAACCATTACGTCGTCGATACGAGCTTTGTCTAATTGTGGCACTTCGTTCATCATGAACTCTATGGTTTCGGCAGCCAACTCATCCGGTCTTTTAAAACGGAACAAACCTTTAGGTGCTTTACCAACGGCTGTTCTATATGCTTTAACAATATATGCTGTTTTCATTTTTTTGTTTTTTAGATGTTAGTATTGAGATACTAGATTTTAGATTTAAATGAATAGATCATTTTTTGAATTTCTACACAATTATTTAATAGTTCGTCAATTTTAGAATCAGATGAAACTAAATTCAATTCTCTGATTAGAATTAATTGAGTTTGTAATTCATAACATGATCCATTTGCAATTCCAAGAAAGTGTTTAAATTCATTATTAGAATTTCTTCCAGCTCCTTCTGCAATATTTGAAGGTATTGAAACAGAACTTCTTCTAATCTGAGATATGAATCCAAATTTTTCTTCAGAAGAAATTTCTGAGCAAAGTAGATAAACTTGTTTTGTAAGTTGTATCGATTTTTTCCAAATTATCAAATCTTCAATTTTATGCATATTAAAAGAATCTAATTTCTAAAATCTCATTACTCAATTCTTAATTTCGTAACGGTTTCCCTTTCGTTAACATGAACTGAATTCTTTCTAACGTTTTTCTTTCTGTACATAATGATAAGAAAGCTTCACGTTCTAAATCCAATAAATATTGTTCTGTTACTAATGTAGGTTCAGATAAATCTCCACCGGCCATTACGTAAGCTAATTTGTTAGCAATTTTACGGTCGTGTTCTGAGATGTATTTTCCAGCCATCATTCCATCAGTTCCAACTAAGAAGGCTCCCAATGCTTGTTTTCCTAAAACCTCGATATCTTTACGACGTGCTGGTTGTGTATAACCTGCTTCTGCCATTAATAAAGCATGTTTTTTAGCTTCAGCAATTTGACGTGCTTGGTTTACAACAACTACGTCTTTTCCTTTTTGTAAGATTCCTAAATCGAAAGCTTCGTAAGCAGAAGTAGCCACTTTAGCTGTACCAACAGTTAAGAAATACTCTTGTAAAACGTTTAATTTCACATCGTTTTTCTTGAATTGATCCGCAGCACGTAAAGCCATTTCTTTAGAACCACCACCACCAGGAATCACACCAACACCAAACTCAACTAACCCGATGTAGGTTTCTGCAGCAGCAACGGCACGGTCAGCGTGCATCGTAAGCTCGCAACCACCACCAAGTGTCATGGTATGAGGTGCAGCAATAACTGGAATTCCAGAATAACGCACACGCATCATAGTGTCTTGGAAAGCTTTGATTGAGAAATTTAATTCATCGTACTCTTGCTCTACAGCCATCATGAAAATCATTCCTAAATTAGCTCCAACAGAGAAGTTTGCTCCTTGGTTACCAATTACTAAACCGTCGTATTTGCTTTCTGCAATATCAATCGCTTTATTGATTCCAGAGATAACTCCACCACCAATTGAGTTCATTTTAGAATGGAATTCTAAGTTTAAGATTCCGTCTCCTAAGTCGTGAAGTGTAACGTCCGAATTACCCCAAACTTTTTTAGTTTCACGAATATTATCTAAAATGATAAAGGCATCTTGACCTGGAATTTTCTTTTGAGTTTTAGATGCAATATCGTAGTAATAATTTGCACCCTCTTTAACAGTATAGAATGATTTGTTACCAGAAGCTAACATTTCTTGAACCCAAGCAGCTGGTTTTTCGCCTAACTCATTCATAAATTCTAAGGCTTTTTCTACACCAATTGCATCCCAAATTTGGAATGGTCCGTGTTCCCAACCAAAACCTGCTTTCATAGCGTCGTCGATTTTGTATAAATCGTCAGTGATTTCTGGAACGCGGTTCGATACATAAGCAAATAAACCTGCAAAAGATTTGCGGTAAAATTCACCCGCTTTATCTTTTCCTTTTACTAAAACTTTAAAACGATCAACAACTTTATCAATTGTTTTCGTTAATTCTAGGGTTTGGAAAGATGCTTTTTTAGCCGCGCGGTATTCTAACGTATCTAAATCGAATGATAAAATATCTTTGTCTACTTTTTTGTAGAATCCTTGTTTTGTTTTGCTACCTAACCATTTGTTATCTAATAAATGTTGTACAAATGAAGGCAATTTGAATAATTCGTGCGCTTCGTCTTGCGGACAGTTTTCGTACAATCCGTTAGCAACGTGCACTAAAGTATCTAAACCAACCACATCAACTGTACGGAAAGTAGCCGATTTTGGACGACCAATTACTGGACCTGTTAATTTATCTACTTCTTCAATCGTTAATCCCATATCTTTTACCAAGTGGAATAAACTCATGATTCCGTAAATACCAATACGGTTACCAATAAATGCTGGTGTGTCTTTAGCTACTACCGAAGTTTTTCCTAAGAATTTTTCTCCGTATTCATTTAAGAAACTTAAAACTTCAGGTTTGGTTTTTGGACCAGGAATGATTTCGAATAATTTTAAGTAACGAACAGGGTTAAAGAAGTGCGTTCCGCAGAAGTGTTTTTGGAAATCTTCGCTTCTTCCTTCGCTCATAAACTGAATAGGAATACCTGATGTGTTAGAAGTAATTAACGTACCTGGTTTTCTGTATTTTTCAATTTGCTCGTAAACTGCTTTTTTGATGTCAAGTCTTTCAACTACAACTTCAATAATCCAATCTACGTCTTTAATTTTAACTAAATCGTCTGTTGTATTTCCTGTAGAAATGCGATCTGCAAATTTTTTGTCGTAAATAGGAGAAGGGTTAGACTTTAAAGCTGCAGCTAAATTGTCGTTCACAATTCGGTTACGAACCGCTTTGTTCTCTAGGGTTAACCCTTTTTTCTCTTCAGCTTCAGTTAACTGATTAGGAACAATGTCTAATAAAAGTACTTCGGCACCAATATTAGCGAAATGACAGGCGATACCTGATCCCATAATTCCCGAACCAATAACTGCCACTTTTTTAATAATTCGTTTCATTTGTTTGCAATTATCCGTTTATAATGTTGTTTGTTATTCTTTTGTATAAATTTTTTTATCTGCAATAAGCTGATTAATAGTATCTGCTACTTCGATAAAATGTTGAATTTTTTCTTCACTAATATTTTGTTTTATAACTTCGTTAAAACGCAATACGGTTTGTTTAGATAGCTCACGTTTTTCCATCCCAAAAGGAGTTAGGTTTATTAAAACCCCACGACCATCAACTGGATTTTTTTTACGTTCAATAAGTCCTTTTTCTTCCATTGTTTTTAATGTTCTGGTTAAGCTTGTAGCTTCCATTCCCATTTTAGGACCTAAGGTTGTTGATGGACTTCCGTTTTCTCTATCAATACTAAGTAAGGCAAATCCGGTGGCCATGGTGGCTTCGTATTTTGCTGCTTCTTCATTATACATTCTGTTTACAGCTTGCCATGTAGCTCGTAAAACATAATCAATTGTTTTATCTTTCATGTTATCGACGTCGTTAATCAAATATACAAAAAAAATATTATGCACGCATAGTAAATGTTTTTTTTTGTAAAAAAAAATCCCCTAAAAAGAGGATTTTGAATAAATTTTATAAAATATATTAATTTCTGTAAATCTTATCATAAAGATTTTGATATTTTTCTTTTATGATTTTACGTTTTAATTTAAGTGTTGGTGTAAGCTCACCACCGTCTATAGACCAGATAGTTGGTGTAAGTTCAAAGCGTTTAACTTGTTCCCATTTCCCGAATTTTTTATTGATTGCATCCAGTTCAATTTGAATTCGATCAATAACATTTTGATTTTGTGAAATCTCTTCGAGAGATTGACCTACATTTAGGTTTTTACGTATTGCCCATTCCTTAATAAAATCAAAACTTGGCTGAATAAATGCTGCTGGCATCTTTTCGCCATCACCAATCACCATTACTTGCTCGATAAAACGAGATTGTTTGATAGAATTTTCTAGAACTTGAGGTGCAACGTATTTACCACCCGATGTTTTAAACATTTCTTTTTTACGATCTGTAATAGTTAAGAAACCTTTAGCATCAATGTTTCCGATATCACCAGTACAGAAATATCCATCAACAAAAACTTCGGCTGTTTTTTCTTCATCCTTATAGTAACCTTTCATTACCGATGGACCTTTAACTAAAATCTCGCCATCTTCGGCAATTTTCACCTCTAAACCATCTAAAGGTTTACCAACAGAACCATATTTAAGACCAAAGTTACGTTCGTCATTTACAGCAATTACTGGAGATGTTTCTGTTAAACCATAACCTTCCATGATTGGAATGCCTGCTGCCGAGAAAACACGTGCTAATCTTGCTTGTAATGGGGCAGAACCCGAAACCATAAGTTCTAGATTACCACCTAAACCTTCGTGCCATTTTGAGAAGATTAATTTACGAGCAATTCCTAATTGGAAATTGTACCAAAAACCATTAGCACCATAGGCTTCATATTTTTCGCCCAATTCAATAGACCAGAAAAATAATTTCTTTTTAATTCCTGTTAAATCAGCACCTTTAGCGTAGATTTTGTCATAAACTTTTTCAACAAGTCTAGGAACTACAGTCATTACGTGAGGTTTAACTTCTTTTAAATTATCAGAGATTGTTTCGATGCTTTCAGCATAGTATATTCCAATACCACAATATTGGTATAAATACAATAGCATTCGTTCAAAAATATGACAACAAGGTAAAAAGCTTAATGCTTTATGTTCTCCAAGTTTTAATGGTACTCTTTTAAAGCTCATTAACGCATTAGAAACAATATTATCGTGCGTTAATAAAACGCCTTTAGGTTTACCAGTTGTTCCTGAAGTATAAATTATAGTAGCATTATCACTTGCTGTAATGCTGTCTTTTATAGTTTGTAGGGCAGAGTCATGTTTATCTGAATTCCCCATTTCAAGAATCTCTTTCCAACTTTTACATCCTTCAATTGGTTCAAAAGAATAGATTTCTTTTAAATTTGGAAGTAAATGTTTTACAGATTTTAATTTTTCATAAATAACTACATCCGAAACGATACAGTATTTAGATTCTGAATGTTCAATAATATATTGATAATCTTCAGCTGAAATAGTTGGATAAATTGGAACCGTTAATGCACCAAGTTGTAACGCTCCTATATCGCAAACATTCCATTCTATACGATTGTTAGAAGTAATTAATGCAATTTTATCTCCTTTTTGAACACCTAATTCAAGTAATCCTCTAGAAAATGAGTTTGCTTGATTGATATATTCTTGGGTAGACAGCTTAATCCAAGATCCATTTTGTTTAGAAACAATGGCGTCTTGTAGTGGATAAGTAGCTAATTGATAATATGGAAAGTCAAATAGCCTAGAAACTTCTTTCATAGTTTGTATTTTTAAAATGTTTGTTTGTGTTTTTACGTTTGCTTTGCCAAAATATAAAAAAAACATTTAAAAATAAAAAAATCCGATATTTATTTTTTTTTAAATATCGGATTGATTTTTTAATTATTATACATTTTTTGATATAAATCTATGTATTTTTCTTTAATAAACTTACGTTTTAGTTTTAATGTTGGTGTAAGTTCCCCAGTATCAACACCCCAAACAGTATTTGTTAATGAAAATACTTTTACTTGTTCCCATTTTCCAAAGTTTTCATTAAACTTATTTAATGTGTTTTGATACAATGTTATAATTTGTGGATTATTTATAAGTGAGTTGATATCCGAAGTATTTTCGATTCCATTGTTTTTTGCCCAATGCATTAAATTTTCGAAATTTGGTTGAATAAAAGCACCTGGCATTTTTTCGCCATCGCCTACAACCATAATTTGTTCAATTAAAGGAGACTTTTTAAACTCGTTTTCTAACAATTGTGGCGCCACATATTTACCTCCCGACGTTTTAAACATTTCTTTTTTACGATCTGTAATTCGTAAGAAACCTTTTGCATCTAATTCACCAATATCTTCGGTATGAAAGTAACCGTTTTTAATAACTTGAGCTGTTTTTTCTGGATCTTTATAATATCCCATCATTACACACTCACTTTTAGTTAAAATTTCACCATCTTCGGCAATTACAACTTCAACACCTTCAATAGGCTTTCCAACGGTTAATGATTTATAGTCACCATTAACATAATCATTTACAGCAATAACCGGAGAGGTTTCGGTAAGTCCATATCCCTCAACCGTATTTATACCAGCTGCAGTAAAAAAGCGAGGTAAACGCGCTTGTACAGCTGCAGATCCTGAAATAATTAAATCCAAACGGCCACCCAAAGCTGCTTTAAATTTATTTAAAATTAAGGCTTGTGCAATTTTAAGCTGAAGACCGTATAAAGGTCCGTTTAAACCATAAGGTTCATACCTTTCGGCAATGTTTACAGCCCAAAAGAATAATGATTTTTTGATTCCTGTTAGTTCGTTTCCGTTTGCAATGATTTTGTCATAAACTTTTTCTAAAAGTCTAGGAACTACAGTCATCATATTAGGGCGAACTTCTTTAATATTATCGGCTACGGTTTCTAAGCTTTCTGCAAAATAAGTCGAGAAACCTTTGTATTGATAACAATATATTAAAACGCGTTCAAAAACGTGACAACACGGTAAAAAGCTTAAAGTAATAGTATTACCCAGTGGTAAATGCACGCGCTTGCTAGCAAACAACACATTTTTAACCATGTTATTGTGCGAAAGCATAACACCTTTTGGTTTACCTGTTGTTCCCGAAGTATAAATAATTGAGGCTAAATCTGCCGCTTGTACTTCGTTTTTTAAAGTATTTACTTGCTCTTGATTATCTAATTTATTTCCTTGCTCAATAAGATCGTTAAAAGAGACAACATTAGCAATAGCATCAAAGCTGTATATTTCTTTTAAAAAAGTTAGTTTATCTTTAATAGAAATTAATTTTTGATATAAGTTTTGATCTGATACAAAACAATGGGTACATTCTGAATGATTAAAAATATATTCAAAATCACTTTCTGTAATATTTGGATATATTGGAACGGTAACAGCACCAATTTGTAAAACAGCAGTGTCAGTAATGTTCCATTCCGACCTGTTATTTTGAGTAATGATCGCTATTTTATCTTGTTTTTTTACACCTAAGTGTACTAATGCTCTAGATAAAGAGTTGGCCTTATCAATATAACTTTGTGTACTTGTTTTTACCCATTGCCCATTGCGTTTATCAACTACAGCAGCCTCTTGCGGATATTTTTCAAGTTGGTATTCAATAAAGTCGAATAATCTAGTAATGTTATTCATTTTGTTTGTTTTGTTTATTTATTTTTTGCTATCTCACAAAAATGAGAAAAAAAAAATGATATCTAATCTTATTTTTTGCAAAATGCAAAATAACTAAAAAATTATCCAAAAAAGACATTTTTTTTCTGATTAATATTTTTATAACATCCTTTTTTTGAAGAAAATAAAATTATTTAATAAAAAATTGTGTTAACGTGTATATTAAAACACCTATTAATCCGCCAATAATTGTTCCGTTTATGCGAATAAATTGTAAATCTTTACCTACTTCTGTCTCTAACTTTTCAGATAATTCTTTTCCGTCCCAATTTTTAACTGTGGTTGCTATTAAAGTAGCAATGTAATTTGAGTTTTTGGCAATCACTTTAAATGAAAAGGTTTGAATCCAAATATTAATTCGGTTTTTTAGTATCGTTTCGTCCTTAAGTTGCGTGATAAATTGATTGCTATATTTTGTCAAATATTTATTTAAACTTGATTCTGGATTTTCAAGTTCTTTAATTGTATTTTCTTTAAATGAAATCCAACCTTTACTTGTTAAATGATTTATTTGGTCTGTTGTAAAAAAATCATTTTTAATAGAATTGAGTTTTAGTTTAAATTGCTCATCAGTCTGTAATTTAGTAATATATTCTAGAAGTTGGTATTCAATCTGTAATCGAATTTGATGATTTGGATTTTGCTGAATTTCCTCAATAAAGGAGTTTAACCCGCTTACCATACTATTACTTATTTTATTACCAAATAACATTCCAACAAAACCTGCATTTTCTGTCACCTGATCTTTTACAAAATCTTTATTATCGTTTATATAATTTTTTAAATAAGGAAGTAATTTATCAATAAGTTTGTTATGTTGGTTTTCTGTTATTAAATGGTTTGAAATTTTAAAAACGGGCTCTGAAATAGAAAAATCTCGAATAATTTCTGTTGATTTTTTATTTAGATAAGCAATAACTTCATGATCATTTAATTCTTTTAAAAAATTTATAATAAAACTTTTCACCTCGTCTTCAAACTTCTTTTTATTTGCGGGAACCTTAATCCAATTTAAAATAAAATTTACACCGTCTAGTTTTTTTATGTAAGGCTTAATATTTGTTGGATTTAAAAAGTTATCACTTACAAATTTGCCTAGGTTTTCACCAATATCATCTTTGGAGTTTTCGATCAGGTTGGTGTGCGGAATATTAAGTCCTAAAGGTTTTTTAAATAAAGCCGTTACAGCAAACCAATCGGCTAGGGCACCAATCATGGCTGCTTCGCAAAAAGCGCGAATGTATTTTAAATATTCGGCCGAATTATTTTTTATCAGAATTGAAGTTACAATAAACCCAAGACTCATAATAACAAATAAACTAGTAGCCAGTAATTTATATTTTTTTAATATCTTTTTTTTAGCATTTACCATTACGTTAAAATTGGGATTTCTATAAAATAAAAACTAAATAGAAAATTTAAATGTTACTCTAAAAATTTTGCTTTAATCTCGGCTGTTGGCACCATACACGATTCTTCTTTTCCAAACCACTTATATCTATTTTTTGCAAAATAATCGTAGCCTAAATTTCGAATTCCGTTTGGCAATAAAAAACCAGCTTTTAAAAGTGTAAATTTGCCACCTAAATCATCTGCAATTTTTAAAATAGCTTCAGACTTTATATAATAAGCAACTCCTGGTTCATACAAAACAATTGAATCGATGTTAGGATTAAGGCCAATATATTTTATAATCTCTCTTCCTTTGTCAGACTGCAAGGTTGCAAATCTGTATTTGTCGTTTGTATCACGCGTAATAATTGTGTTTACAATATCATTGCAATAATTGCAGACGCCATCAAAAAGGATTATTTTTTTATTTATAGGAAACTCCATAATTTTTATTTTTTACGTTCTACCATTTCAAGTTGCTCTAAATCAACCTTAGATGTAAAAAAGCCATAGTTAACCGTAGCTTTATTTTTTTCGATTACATCAATTGTTCCAACAGCTAAACCATCTATCATACGAACACGGTCTCCTACTTTTAACGCAAAATTTGTTTTTTTCGGTTGTTGTGCCTCAATTTTTTTCTTTTCTTTTTTCTCTTCTCTAATTTTTTCGACTACAACTTTTACTTCTTCTTCTACTTTTTTGGTTTGTTCTTCTTTGGTTTTCTTTTCCTTAGCTGTAATTTTTTTACGTTTAGAGTTTTCAATTTCAACCATTTTTAAAAACTCACCAATAAGTTCTTTTTTATTTTTATTGTTAAAATATTTATCAGAAATATCGTCTAACTTTTGCCCCATATAAATTAAGCGTTGGTTCGAGTCAAAAAGCTCCTGATAACTTTCTAATTTTTGTTGAATTTTAGTATTAATATGTTGCATTTTATTGCTTTCCTCGCGCGCACGAGTTTCTTCTTCTTTTAAATTTTGAGATGTTTTTTCTAATTTCGTACGTTCCTTTTGCAAGGTTGCAATGGTTTTATCAAATCGAACCTTATCGGTTTCAACTTTCTTTTTCGCTCTATTAATTAACCCAAAAGGAATTCCGTTTTTTTGCGCTACTTCAAAAGTAAACGAGCTTCCTGCTTGTCCAATAACCAATTTGTACATGGGTTCTAGGCTACGCTCATCAAACATCATGTTGGCATTAACAGCATTCGGCAATTCGTTAGCTAAAACTTTAAGTTTTGCATAATGCGTGGTAATTATCCCAAAAGCCTCACGATCATAAAGTTCTTCTAAAAAAACCTCAGCCAAAGCGCCGCCTAACTCGGGGTCGGAGCCGGTACCAAATTCATCAATCAAAAATAAACTACGTGCATTACATTTTTTTAAAAAGTAATTCATGTTTTTTAAACGATAGCTATAGGTCGAAAGGTGATTTTCGATAGATTGATTGTCTCCAATATCTGTCAAAATTCGATCAAAAAGTGTTGTTTTGCTTCGTTCATGCACCGGAATTAACATACCACACTGCAACATAAGTTGCAAAAGCCCAACTGTTTTTAAAGTAATACTTTTACCACCGGCATTGGGTCCCGAAATCACAATAATTCGCTCGTCTTCGGTTAAATCAATATTTTGCGGATAGGTAACTTTCTTTTTTTCTTTATTATTTAAATACAGAATAGGGTGGTAGGCCTCACGAAAATGAATCACTTTTTCCTCAACAATTTCGGGTAAAATGGCATGAATTCGATTGGCATAACGCGCCTTTGCCGCAACAATATCAATATCAGATAAATAATTTTGGTACGAAATTAAAAGCGGATGATACGGACGCAATAAATTAGTAACCTGTTTTAAAATCTTAATAATTTCTTGCTTTTCCTCATAAATTAAATTTTGCAATTCACGGGTATAGCGGTGTGTAATTTCGGGTTCAATATAAGTAATACTTCCTGTTTTAGAACTTCCTAAAATACTGCCTTTAACCTTTTTTCGGTGCATCGATAAAACAGCCAAAACCCTACGATTTTCAACCACAGTTTCTCGAATATCATCCAAATAACCAGCCCCGCTATACTGCGATAAAACCATACCAAACGATTGGTTAATTTTACCACGTACTAAATTAATTTGCATTCTAATTTCTTTTAAACTTGGCGACGCGGTATCTTTAATTTCTCCATATTTATCACTTACATCATCAATAGTTTGTGTAATGTATTTTGTGATTTCAATTTCAGCAGATTTTTTTGCTAGTGTAGGATAATAGTCCTCAAATTTTTTAAAAAAATGAAGTAAAATATTCGTATTCTCACTTAAGGTCGCTATTTTTCGAAGTCCCGAAATCTCAATATAACTATCTTCAATCGCTAAAAACTTCAATTCATGAGTAATTGCATCAAAATAATGCGACGGAATCGCGTTGTTATTACTGTATGAGGATTGATACTCCGAAGTCTGTTTCAGTGCATCTTTTAATTCTTCTTTATTTTTAAATGGCACTATTTCAAATGCCTTTTCTTTCCCCATTTCAGTAGTACAAAGCCCCGAAACGGTTTCTAAAATGGTATTAAACTCTAAATCTTCTAATGTTTTAGTAGTAATGGATATCATATTTTAAATGCGTATAACTACACAAAGTTACAAACTAAATTTTTATCTGTAACTTTGAAAGATAAATATTACGATATGAAAGCAAATTGGGACAATTTCTTTAAAGCAGAACAACAAAAAAAATACTTTATCGACTTACAACTTTTTTTGGAAAACGAATACGCAACACAACAAATTTATCCACCAAAAAATTTAATTTTTAACGCTTTCAATCTCACGCCTCTTGCAAACATTAAAGTTGTTATTCTTGGTCAGGATCCCTATCACGGACCCAACCAAGCCAACGGATTAGCCTTTTCTGTTAACGACGGTATGCCTTTTCCTCCTTCATTACGCAATATTTTTAAAGAAATACAAACAGATCTCAATATACAAATTCCCTTTTCTGGTAATCTAGAGCGCTGGGCCACACAAGGCGTTTTTTTATTAAACGATGTTTTAACCGTTCAACACAGTAAAGCAACCAGCCACCAAAAACAAGGTTGGGAACAGTTTACAACCAATGCCATTCAGTACATTTCTGACCACACATCTCAAACTGTTTTTATGCTTTGGGGAAATTACGCCCAAAAAAAAGGCAAAAATATAAACACCAACAAGCACCTAGTTTTAACATCCGGACATCCCTCGCCAATGAGCGCAAATCAAGGAAAATGGTTCAATAACAAGCATTTTAGCATAGCAAACAAATACCTTAGTTCTAATAATAAAGCGCCTATTATTTGGTAAAATGAAATAGGGCGTTGCCTTTTTGCTAATTTCAATCCTTTTTTAATATAAATAGTAATTTCATGCAAAAACGCCGGGCTTTTTGGCCTCGCTCTTAAAAAATCCGTTGTACTACTTTTTTAAGGAGCTCAAACAAGCCGTCAATCCCTAACGCAAAAACAAGTAAATATACCTACTAACAAAAAACAGGTATTTTTACGCTGTAGTATATCCATTAAAAAAAATACTTTTAAAAAATTTATTTAAAAGGATTACTACATATGAAAAATACAGGATTACTCTTACTTTTTTTAGCCCCACTTTTTAGTTATTCACAAATAGGTATTGGTACAACAACCCCTAAAGCACAACTCGATATTACTGCATCCAATAGTACAACACCGCAGGTGACCGACGGTTTATTAGTGCCACGTGTTGCTGCTTTTCCGCTTACCAACCCAAGTAGTGAACAACAAGGAATGTTAATTTGGCTAACCACAGCAGTTAATAGCAACTTGCCGGGTTTTTATTATTGGGATAACCCTAGCACGAGCTGGAAATGTATAAGCTGTTCTGCTACAACAAACAACGCATGGTCCGTAACTGGTAATGCCAATACAACCGCACAAAATTTTATTGGTACTACAGATACTAGGCCATTACAACTACGTGTTAACAACCGAACAGCAGGGAAAATAGATTATGGCTCTCCTTATAACACATCCTATGGCTATCAGTCGTTGTATTCCAACACCACAGGAAATTCCAACACCGCAAGTGGCGTTAGCTCTTTGTTTTTCAACACCACAGGATCTCAAAACACCGCGTATGGCATTAGCTCTTTGCAAAGCAACACCACAGGAAATTTTAATACGGCTTTGGGGTATACTTCAGGAACATTTTTAGCAAGTAATGTTGCAAACACAACAAGTATTGGCAATGGTTCAGGTATGGGGCAAGGGTCCAATCAAATAAGTATTGGTAATGCTAGTATTACCCGTATAGCTGGGCAAGTTACCTTTGGTACCTATAGCGATGCTCGTATAAAAGAGAATGTAAAAGAGGATATCCCGGGCTTACTCTTCATAAAAGCTTTGCGACCAGTTAGCTATACTTTAAACGTTGATAAACAAAATAACATAGTAGCTAATGGCAAAACAGACAAAGAAACAGACATTTGGGAAGGAAAATACGATATCCAAAAAATTAAACAAACCGGTTTTATTGCACAAGAGGTAGAAACAGCTGCTAAAAAAATAAACTATAGTTTTAATGGTGTACAAGCCCCTCAAAATAGTAATGGGTTATATTCGGTTTCATACGCTAGTTTTGTTGTCCCGTTGGTTAAAGCTGTACAAGAGCAACAACAAACCATTGAAAAGTTGCAAGAACAAAATAAAAAATTAGAGGAAAGACTGGAACGTATAGAAAAACTAATAAAATAAATAAAAACGAAGTAACTGTTACAATTATAAAAAAAGTCTCATTTTCAATGAGACTTTTTTTTTCGATGCTTTTTTTATGTTATTTTTTTATAATTTTTTGAGTTATAGTTCCGCTAGTTGTTGTAAGTTTTAAAAGATAAACGCCCGATTTTAAAGACTGAATATCTATTTTGTTGTGATTTGTTAATTGCTTAATAAAGCGACCGTTTATATCATAAATTACAAGGGAAGATATCGTAATATTTTCGGGAATAGAAATATGTGCAATATCTAAAACGGGATTGGGATATATACGTACTTGTGCGTCTAAAACATTATTTAAAGATAAGTTGCTACAAGAATTAGCTGGAGAAGGAAAATCAGGACTGCTGTCACAAATTTCGCCACACATAAATCCGTAAGAAAAGCCATAAATGTAGCCGTTGGTTACATGACTACCAATTCCTGCGTTCATTGAAAGATTGGAGTAGGAGGAACCACTCCAAGTTTTCCACCAATCCGAACCCGAATCATCGCCTTTGTCGTCAAAAAAAATAAAGTTTAAAAAGCCACTAGTAACATCTATGCTAAAACAATCTTGTTCGCTAGCAAGCGTTTGTAGCATTTGGTGAACAGTTGGCGTGTCTGATTCGTTAAATCTAAACCCCCAAACTAACGATTCATTGCTTGTACCATCGTTAAAGTCGATAAGTAAGTACGCTTTTTGGTTGCCTGTTCCAAACCAGGTTTGAATTAAGTCATCATTAATTTCTTGTGCAAAAACGCACATAAAGTTTACTAAAAGTAAAAATAAAGTAGTAATTTTTTTCATTCTTTTTAAATTTTTAAATAAAAAGAATAAAAATTTATGAAGTAAATAAGCATAAAACTGCCTGGCAGAAAGCTTGTAACCTCTAAACTTTTATCCTGAAAGCATCGAAAAACAAAAAGGTAGGTCTTCTGACTTTCTCCAGGTTTATATCCTTCCCATTAAAATAACAGTGGTTTATATAAACATTTAGCAGAGATTACAGCTGCAGGAACAGTTTAAGAATTTCACTTAATTCCCTTTTAAGCTAATAAGCGCCATTTTGCGTTACAAATATAGTAATGTTTACTTACTATAAAATTATTTTGTTTAAATTTTTGCAAAGCGCAATAGGGATAGCAGCGGTATCCTTTTTATGAAACAACGTGTAATAAAAAGATATAGCGTATAGCCCGACCGCCCATGAAAAGGCGGGATTGCCATAAAAAAACTCCCAAAGAAAAATAACTTTGGGAGTTGGATTTTTTAAATATTGTTTCTGAAAATTAATTTGTTATCAAAACTATCTAAAATGATGATACTGTCTGCTTTTACATTGCCCGAAAGAATCTCTTTAGAAAGTGCGTTTAACACCTCTTTTTGGATAACGCGTTTTACTGGGCGCGCACCAAAATGCGGATCGAAACCTTTGTTGGCTAGTGTGTTTATTGCATCTGGCGTCACTTCGAGTACAATGTGCTGTTGCGCCACCATTTTTACGATAGATTTTAACTGAATTTCGACAATTTGTTTGATGTTGCTGTTTGTTAACGGCGTAAACATAACAATTTCGTCGATACGGTTTATAAACTCTGGTCGAACGGTCTGTTTTAACAGGTTTAATACGTTTTCTTTTGCATCATCTACTATGTTTTGATCGTAACCGTTGGTCATTTGGTCAAATTTATCTTGAATGATTTGACTTCCCATGTTTGAGGTCATGATGATGATGGTGTTTCTAAAATCGGCTAAGCGTCCTTTGTTGTCTGTTAAACGTCCTTCGTCTAAAACTTGTAAAAGAATATTGAAAGTGTCTGGATGTGCTTTTTCGATTTCGTCTAATAAAACTACCGAATATGGTTTGCGTCGTACCGCTTCGGTTAATTGTCCGCCTTCGTCGTAACCTACATAACCTGGAGGTGCACCTACTAAACGCGATACGCTGTGACGCTCTTGATACTCGGACATATCGATGCGAGTCATGGCATTTTCATCGTCAAACAAATATTCGGCAAGTGCTTTGGCAAGTTCCGTTTTACCAACACCAGTTGGACCTAAAAATAGGAATGAACCTATTGGACGTTTTGGATCTTTTAATCCAACTCTTCCTCTTCTTATTGCTTTTGCAACTGCTGTTACTGCTTCGTTTTG
>CANRKI010000034.1 GCA_947631175.1 uncultured Flavobacterium sp. | reverse complement strand
AATATGGTAAGGTCAAAAATCCTAATGATTTTCCAACAT
Source organism: uncultured Flavobacterium sp. (assembly GCA_947631175.1). Classification (GTDB taxonomy): domain Bacteria; phylum Bacteroidota; class Bacteroidia; order Flavobacteriales; family Flavobacteriaceae; genus Flavobacterium. Next base: position 21,605 of record CANRKI010000034.1, on the reverse strand, counting down.
TTCAAATTAATCAAAATAATAATACAATAATATTAAATGAAAACTATACTTTTAAATGTTCCTAACAAGGGGAAGATTACAGTCTGATTTACTATCAGAAATAATTTCTTTGTCAATCAATTTAATAATTATAGTAGAATCTATCGAAAATTTTGATTTACTATTTTCATAATTAAAAATCAAGTCTTTAAAAAGACCTATTTTTCTTGTTTGAAATTGAGAATCTACAAAAATAGTGTCGTTATTACTTGATGTATAAATACCTCTGTAATCTATACCATATTTTAAAGACAAATAGGTATTTATCTTAGATTTTTCAACTTCTGTAATTCGCCTTTTAAAGTATAAAATCTCAAAAACATTTGCTGTAGTATTTATACTATCATTTAATAAAAGATAGCTGTTTCTAGAGCCTGAGGTTTGGCTCTTATAATAATTTAAAATCTTAGGAGTTTCTTTTTGTAAATTAAATTTATCAATTTTCTTTTCCTTAAAAGACATTAATTTCTTGTCAGATATCAAATTTAAAACTGAACTATTGTGTAAACTGTCAGGTTTATATACATAAAAAACGCTATTACCTTTACTTTTAAACCTATAAACAGAATCTGTATTCTCAATTTTAATTGGTTTCACATAATTCAATTCGGAGGTTGATGAATCTCTAGCAGTTTTAAACCACAAATCGGGTCGAAAATTATTTTGCGCGTAACTATTTAATGTTAGCAAGAAAATAGGTAAAATTTTTTTCATAATTACATTTTTTAAAGAAAAATCTTGCAAATATAATCAATCAATAAACTTTAACATTACGGTTTTTTTAACAATAAATAATTGCAAACAAATATAATAATACAACAAAAAATCAATTTGATATATCAAATTAGGTGAATTCATCATTGTTCAGCTGCTTGCGATATATTTAATTTTAAATACTAACAACTATAAATTATCAAGTCCTACAAATTTCACGTTGTAGAACTTGCTTGTTACATATTTTTGTCACGGATTGCAACCCTAAATCCGCGCGGTCGGTTTTTGCGTTAACGATTGAGGCTTTGTTGGAGCTCCTTAACGTAAGGAACTGAAGTTAAGAGCGACTGCCGAAAGCGCGACGCTTTGGTTGCTGCCCACTAAAAGCTGCAACCAAAGGGAACGCCCAACAATTAAAATGGAAGATTCTGTAAATCGAGATCCCAATTTAATTGGGTGTTGTAATATAGTTTCCCGTTTTGAACTTGCAACGGCGAATGGATGTTGTTGGTGTACAATGCGCCGGTTCCTAAGCCTTGTGGCATTGGATTTTTTAACTGAAAGGTGAACTGAGAAATGGCATTTAACCCGATATTTCCTTCGAGTGCCGAGGTAATCCACCAATTTATTTTACGCATTTCGGCTAGTTGAATCCACTCTAACGATCCTTTAAAACCGCCTACTAAACTTGGTTTTAAAATAATGTATTGTGGTTTTATGGCATCTAAAAGTTTAATTTTATCTTCGAGTTTGGTTACGCCAATTAGTTCCTCGTCGAGTGCGATTGGTAATGGCGTTTGTTCGCAAAGTGATCGCATTGCTGCAATTTGCCCTTGTTTTATGGGTTGTTCGATACTATGCAGGTTAAAACTTGCTAAAATTTCTAGTTTTTTAAGCGCTTCATTGGGTGTAAAACCGCCGTTGGCATCCACACGAATTTCGATTTGCTGTGGTGTGTAATGCGAACGAATAAATTGTAGTAAATCGATTTCTTTTTGAAAATCGATAGCACCAATTTTTAGCTTGATACAGGTAAATCCTTGGGCTAATTTTTCGTCGATTTGTTGTTTCATAAACTCCTGATCGCCCATCCAAACCAAACCGTTAATGTTTATGGCTTGGGTTCCGTTTGTAAAATCTGAAGGAAAAAGTATGAACGGATTTTGACTTTGAAGTGACAAAAATGCTTGCTCGATACCAAACTGAATGGAAGGAAATTCGCGCAATTGCTCCCAAAGTATTTTAGGACCAAGCTCGATGTTTTGACAAACCCATTGTAATTTTTCTTCGTAGTTTGGCACGTCGTCGTGACTTAGTGAGCGTAAAATTCCGCACTCGCCTATTCCTATTTTGTCGTGAGATTCTAAACGAATATACCAGGTTTCTTTTTCGGTAATTACACCTCGCGAAGTTCCGGACGGACGTTTAAAGTTTAAAATATGTTTGTGATATGTTGCTTTCATACTTTTTAAAATGGAAAAAAGCTCCGAAATTGGAGCTTTTAATTATATTTCGATAGAAGATCCTACTTCTAATAAAATTAAATCTTTTTGTTTGTTTGCGAAAATTTGTTTTGATATTTCGTGGTCAATCTTAATAAAACCAAAGGTATCAAAGTGGTATCCTAAAACTTGGTTTACCTCAACAAATTCGGCAGCGATAGCCGCATCTTGCGCATCCATTGTAAAGTTATCTCCAATTGGTAAAATGGCTAAATCTAGTTTGGTACGCATTGGTATTAATTTCATATCGAAAGTTAAGGCAGTATCACCAGCAATATAAATATTTTTATCAGCTTCGATAACAAAACCACCTGGTTGCCCACCAAAAGTTCCGTCTGGAAATGATGAAGAGTGAATTGCGTTTACATATTTTACGATTCCAAAATCAAAAGTCCAGGAACCACCATGATTCATTGGATGTGCATTAAAACCTTTTGCTTGATAATAACCTGCAATTTCGGCATTAGAAACTATAGTTGCTCCGGTGTTTTTAGCAATAGTTTCGACATCGGCAATATGGTCGCCATGTGCGTGCGTGATTAAAATGTAATCGGCTTTTAAAGCGTTAACATCAATGTGTTTTGCCAATTCGTTACCCGATATAAATGGATCAACAATTAAATGTTTTCCGTTAGTTTCGATTGCTAAAGATGCGTGACCTAAATATGTAATTTTCATAATTTTAATTTGTAAAGAATAATTCGATTGCGGTTACTAAAGATAATAAAAACGTTCCAATTGCCACAATTTTAAGTTCGGGATCGTAATTTTTTGGAATTTTAATATCGTTTACTCGTTTTAAATGTGGAGCAAAAATTAATAAAAATACAATGGTAACTGGTACAATAAGCATATCTCGAATATAACCAAAGGCCAACAAACACATAAACGCTAAAATAATCATGGCAATGTGATAGGTTTTTGCATTTTTACTTCCCATTTTTACAACAATTGTGTTTTTACCAGATGCAATATCGTTTTCGATATCGCGCATGTTGTTTAAATTTAAAACGCCAACGCTTAAAATACCAATAGTTATAGCGGGTAAAATGGTTGTTGTATCCAATTGCATGGTGTATAAAAAGTTGGAACCTATTACGCTCACTAATCCAAAAAATATAAAAACAAATAAATCGCCTAGACCTTTATAACCGTATGCCGATTTTCCTACGGTGTACTTTATGGCTGCAACTATTGAGGCAATGCCTAAAACGAAAAATAATAAAGAATATAAAAAATTATCTTTTCCGAAGGAAACAAAAATTAATAATAGGGCAACGATTAATGAAATAACAGATGTTATTACGATTGCTTTTTTCATTTGGTTTTTTGTGATAGCACCAGATTGAATAGCACGTTGTGGCCCTACTCTATTTTCGTTATCTGTTCCTTTTACGCCATCGCCGTAGTCGTTAGCAAAGTTAGAAAGGATTTGAAAACAAAGTGTGGTTAAAATAGCTAGTGAGAAAATACACCAAAAATGCATTTTATTTTCGACTTGATTGTAAGCTGCAAAACTACCTACAATAATTCCAGACACAGAAAGCGGTAACGTTCTAAGTCGTGCGGCTTCTATCCAAATTTTTATGTTCATTATGTGAATTATATATTGTGCAAATATCCTAAGAATTTCATGGGTTTAAAAATTAAAATTAAATTTTTAGATCCAAGATTTGTTTTTACTTTCGATCTCGAATAGCACAAAGTTTAATATTTTAGTATAAAGTTCTTGGTTTGCAATTGGTAAAACAATTTTTCCACCAGCTGTGTTTAATTCTAAAGTTGCCAAATTACTATTTTGGTGCCACCAAGCTTGTTTTATTTTTAAGGATTGAATATTTTTTATTGGTAATACAGTAGTTCGTGTTTGTAAAACACCTTGGGTAATAACTATACTATCGGCAAATAATTGAATGTTATATTTTTTTAAGTTTAAGATTTGTATTACTAAAATAAATATCCAAAACATAACAATCGCTATTATAATATAGATACGCTTATTCTCTAATAAATCGCCTTCAAAAATAAACAACTTATCTCCTAAAAAACTAAAATACATAAAAGCTGCTACAATTATTAAAGTTAAAACCAGTATGTTTTGAATAACATATCTAAAATTTGGATTTAAACTAAAATAAAAGGTTTCACTTGTATTACCAATTCCTAAATACTGCTTAATGTTTTGCAGATTACTTAATGATAATGCCGGTATTTTTATGCTACTTTTTTGTTTTTTATCGCTTGGATCTCCAATTAAAGCTAGCTGTAAACTATAAACGTTAAACCAGCGCATTAATTTGGATGTAAACGAGGTAAAATATTGAATTCTGCTAGGTTTTACAATGATTTGAAACTTTTGTATTAATCCGTATTTAATAATAAGCTGGTTTTTATTTTTGGTAATTACGTATCCAAAATGTTGAAACAAACCAATTACTAAATTTAACAAGATAAAAAGTAAAACAAATAAAATAACCATAGCTGCTACCGAATTAGAAAGTGCATTGGCAACTTGCTCGTTTTCTATAAATTTATCAAAAAAAACATCATTAAATTCACGTAAATTTTCAAATATGGTATTAAAAAAAATAATAATAATACCTATTGTTTTAGCGTAATTAGATATTAGACTTGCTTTTAATAGGGAAATAAAAGAAATTGAAATTTGATTATCATTGTTAGTAGCAATTTCATCTTCTATATCGTTAGCAATATCAATTTGTTCTTGATCTGAAGTTTCTGCTTTTTTATGTTGGTTTTTATAATTTAAAATGTAGTTACGAAGTAAATCGGCATTTTGTTTGGATAATGACTGAATAACAACCTCGTCTTTATCACTGCTTGCAGTATCTAATTTTACTTTAAAAACGCCTAATAAAATATGTAAATATTTTTGTTCTAAATTAACTTCAAATACGTTATTTAATTTTATTATTATTTTTTCTTTAGATAGGATTCCTTTTTGTAAAACAAATTCGTTATTGATTTCATCGATATAAAACTTAAAATTTATATATCGTAAAATAGCAGTTACAATAATTAATAGCACTAAAATACCACCATAAAGTAAAAGTTTTTGCTCTTTACCACCGGTGCCTTTTAATACAAACATTAGTAAAATTGGCCAAAATGCTTTTGCAATTTTTATTGCTGAAAGTCCAATTTCAATAATTAAACCAACTGGTTCTTGACGTTGTGGTTTATTCAGCTTCTTGATCTATTTTAATTTTATTTAAAATTAGTTCTTTGTATTGCATGGCTAAATTATAATCGATTCCGCTTATAGAAATGTCCGCATTATTGGTACTTGCTGTAAAAATTTTTAGGGTACATAAATTAAACATTCGCGAAAAAACTCCTTGATTAATACTTATGTGTTGGATGCGATTGTTAGGTACAACAATTTGATTTTTATAAATAAAACCTTGTTGGCTAATTACATCGTGATCTCTAAAAGCATAACTTCTGAATTTTAAAATTCTAATGTTTAAAATTGTTAAAACAGTAAGTAATAAAATGGCAATTGCGATGGAAATAATTAATGGTTTTGTGTAAAAGAAATCGGCAAAAAATAATGCAACTCCTACAATAAGTATTGCAATTTTTAACAATAGATAATTGTATAAAACTACTTTTTTATAGTTTGAATGTATAGGTATTAATTGTATTTTTTGAAATTGTGGAATTTCGTTTAAGTCGATAATTTGATTAGAAAAAGTGTTCATTTAGATAAAATACGTTTGAAAGTAAACTTAGTAAAAAACATAGATATTTGAAAGAAGATTACTTTTTAAAACAAAAAATCCGTTGCAAAATTGCAACGGATTTAAATATTATTTTAAAACAACGAGTGTTTATTATTCTTCTACCTTAGTTTTATCAACTAAACGGAAACCTTCACCATGAATGTTGATGATTTCAACATTTTCGTCTTGTTTCAGGTATTTACGTAATTTAGCAATATAAACGTCCATACTACGAGATGTAAAATAGTTATCGTCTCTCCAGATTTTAGTTAAAGCTAATTCACGAGGCATTAAATCGTTTTCATGTAAAGCTAACATTTTTAACAATTCATTTTCTTTAGGCGATAACTTAATTGGTTCTTGCCCTGGGAAAGTTAACGAACGTAATTTCGAGTTTAAATGGAATTTACCAATTTCAAATTCAAATTTAGCGTTGTCTGTTTTAACTTCAGTAGCTTTACGTTGTAAAATAGCTCTAATTTTCATTAATAAAACTTCCGAATCGAAAGGTTTATTTAAATAATCATCAGCTCCTACTTTGTATCCTTTTAAAACATCTTCTTTCATAGATTTTGCTGTTAAAAAGATGATTGGAATTTCTTTATTTTTATCACGTATTTCGCGAGCTAAAGTGTATCCGTCTTTGTAAGGCATCATTACGTCTAAAATACATAAGTTGTATGTATCTTTTTTAAACTTTTCAAAACCTTCCATTCCGTTTTTTGCCAAAGTAACATCAAAATCATTAATTGTTAAATAATCTTTAAGTACTGCTCCAAAATTTGGGTCGTCTTCTACTAATAGAATTTTTTTGTTCATTACATCCATTTTTATTTTTTTATTAGTGGCATTTTTATTGTAAATGTAGAGCCTTTTCCTTTTTCACTCTCTACTGATATTTGTCCGTTGTGGTCTTCAACAATATTTTTTACGTAGGCAAGACCAAGTCCATGCCCTTTTACATTGTGTATATTCCCAGTATGTTCTCTATAAAACTTTTCAAAAACTCGTTTAACAGCAATTTTGCTCATTCCTTGTCCGTGATCTTTAACTTTAATCGTTATAAAATCGGGTGTGGTATTCTCTGTTATCACTTCAATTTTTGGAGCTTCTGGAGAATATTTAATTGCATTGTCTAACAAATTAGTCATTACATTAGTAAAGTGCATGTTGTTTAAACTTACATCTGTTAAACTTGCAGTTAAATTTGTTTTTACTTCACCGCCTTTATCTTCGATCAATAAATACACGTGATCAATTGCATCTTCAATTATTTCATGAATGTCATGAGGTTCTTTTGCAATGTCAACTTCATTTTTTTCAAGTCTTGATATTTGTAGCACATTGTCCACTTGTGCTAACATACGCTTATTTTCTTCCTTAATCATTCCTAAATAGCGAAGTACTTTTTCACTATCATTAAAAATTTTAGGATTTTTAATCGAGTCTAAGGCTAAATTGATTGTCGCAATTGGCGTTTTAAACTCGTGTGTCATATTATTAATAAAATCTGACTTTATTTCAGAAATTTCTTTCTGGTTTTTCAACTGCATTATAGCACTGTAATACGTTGCTATAATTATTATGGTAAATAATATTGATAACAATGATAAACCTAATACAGATGAAAATAGATATTCATTTTTAGTAGGAAAACTTACTAGCAACTGAAATTTTGATGTGTTGTCATTATCTAAAAACAACATGGTATTATAGGTCGATTCTTTATCGTAAAAAAAATTATCGGATTTAACTTTAGTAGCTAATCCACTTCCGTAGATACAAAATTCAAAATGAGTTGAAATACCATTGTTTTCTAATTCTTCTGCTAAAACTTGATATAACTTTTCTTTACTAATCCGTTCTGTAATCGGCCTGATCGCAACAATATCTTTATAATAAATAGTAAAAGCAGCTTTATCCAAAACGTCAACCGCTCCATCCTTTTCAATAGTGATATCAGGTGTTTTCTTTCCTTTTATCGAGCTATTGTCTAATAAACTACCGTTATAAATTTCGGTTTTACGCTTAGATGTATAACTAAAAATTGAACTTGAGTCGGCGTTTTTATCAAATAACGTTTTATTAATATCATAATCTTCACGTACAAGCGTATTTGAGTATATGATGCGTTCGTTTGTAGTTGGATTTCGTTCTTCGTAAATAATTTCTTTAAAATCACTACGTTTTGGCGAATGTCCTAAGCTATCTTTAAAAGTATTATATTGACGGTAAAACTCTGTTATTTCATCTTGCGTAAGCTTCTCAGCAACACTATTTAAAACTTGAGATACATTATATTTAAATTGTTCTCTATTATTATCGAGGGAAGAATACAACCAAAAAAGTTGTACAGATATAATCCCAATAATAGAAATTGACATTAAAACTATTAATAGTTTAAATCGCACATTAGTATTCATATTCAAAATTAATATTTTAACAGAATTATTCTCATTGTATTAACCTAAAATTAACAAAGGAAATTTATTTAATTCTGTTAATTACGTCTAAGATTTCATTTTTTGCTAATTTCAGATCAACATTTTCAACAATAAAATCAGCTAATTTTGCTTTTTCATCATCAGGCCATTGTTTGTTAACACGTTCTAAAACTGTTTGTCTATCAATTTTATCTCGCTTCATAACACGTTCAATTCTGATGTCTAATGGAGCTGTTATTAATATGCTATAATCACACTCTTTATATGATCCGGTTTCAAAAAGGATGGCAGTTTCTTTAAATACTAAAGACTTATCAGCATGCGCTTCTACCCAATCTTGAAAATGCTTTTTTACTAAAGGATGAATTAAAGCATTTAATTTTTCTAATTTTTTTGAATCATTAAATACGATTTTCGCTAACTTTTGGCGATCTAAAAGATTATCTTCTGTTAAAACGACTTCATTAAACAAAAATTGTATTTTAGAGATTATTTCTTCTTGATCCATCAGTTTTTTTGCCTCAACATCTGCAATGTAAACAGGATAGCCTAATGTTTCAATATAAGATAATAAGGTTGATTTACCACTGCCAATTCCGCCAGTTATTCCTATCACTTTTGCCATAAACTAATATTATTTAAAAAACATTTCGGGCAGGGCCTTTTTAGGATCTTTTTTTAACAAATGTATCAAATAAAAGGACTTTAAAAATCCAATACCATAACCATAAAACTGTATAATTGTGGTATAAATTGATAGTAATCCAATTTTTAAGCTTTTGTTTTTAATTGCTCCTTCAATTCCAACCAAAAATAGATACAAAAAGTTAATTAACAATAAATCATTTATCTTAATTAACAATAATAACATAGAAATTACCAATTGTATAAGATATAAACTAGGAAACCAATAGGTTATTTTTTTATATTTTGGATACCAAGCATCTAAAATAGGTCGTGCTTTACCAAATTTGTTCACTTGTTTATAAAACTTTTGAATATCAATTCGACGTTTATGATATACATAAGCTTGAGGGATTAACTTTGTATCGTAACCTAAATTCCATAAACGTATAGATAAATCGGGATCTTCACCAGGATGAATTTTACCAAAACCATTGGTTAGCTCAAATGCGGTTTTAGAGATTCCCATATTAAAGCTACGTGGCTGAAATTTATCAATTTTCTCACTTCCTCCTCTCACTCCCCCTGTTGTTAAAAAAGAAGTCATAGTATGATTTATAGCCTTCTGTATGGTTGTAAAACTTGGGTGTGCAGCATCTGGCCCACCAAAACAATGTACAAATTGTTGGTTTAAAAAATCATCAACCGTTTGTAAATAATGTGCTGGTATTAAACAATCCGAGTCGAAAATAATAAAATAATCGCCAGTGGCATTTTGCATCCCATAGTTTCTAGAATCCCCAGGACCAGAGTTTGGCTTGAAGAAGTAAGAAATATTTAATTTGTTTTGATATTTTGTAATGATATGCTCACAAGGAATAGATGATCCATCCTCAACCACTACAACTTCGTATGGTTTTGTGTAAGTTTGTTGGGTAAGGGTTTGTAATAACTCGTCTATTTCATCAGGTCGATTGTAAATAGGAATTATAATTGAGTATTTCATAAAGTATAAAATAATAAAAAAACTCAATTGTAGCCAATTGAGTTTTTCTAGAAAATGAACAATATTGTTATTTTATATATTCAATTTTTTGAGTTTCTCCTGTGTGTATACTGTCAAAAAAACCTTGTTCTTTCATCCACTCATCACTATAAATTTTACTCATATAACGTGATCCGTGGTCAGGAAAAATAACGACAACTTTACTAGTTTCATTAAATTCACCCGCTTCTGTTAACTGTTTAATTGCCTGAAAAGCGGCTCCAGAAGTATAACCAACAAATAAACCTTCTGTTTTAGCTAAATAGCGTGCACTATGTGCGGCATCCTCATCTGTTACTTTAACAAAAGTATCAATAACATCAAAATCAGTTGCTGTTGGGATTAGGTTTTTCCCCATTCCTTCAATTCGATAAGGAAAAATTTCGTTTTTATCGAATTCACGGGTTTCGTGATATTTTTTCAGTACAGATCCGTAGGCATCTACACCAATAACACGAATATTTGGGTTCTTTTCTTTTAAAAACTTGGCTGTACCAGATATTGTCCCTCCAGTACCAGAACATGCAATTAGGTGTGTTATTTGCCCATTTGTTTGTTCCCAAATTTCTGGACCAGTGCTATAATAATGCGCCTCTGCATTTAAATCATTAAAGTATTGATTGATATAAATCGATCCTTTTATTTCTTGATGTAATCTTTTGGCAACACTATAATACGATCTTGGATCATCGGCAGATACATGTGCTGGACATACATATACCTTTGCTCCCATAGCGCGTAACATATCTATTTTATCATGAGATGATTTAGAAGTTACTGCTAACACACACTCGTATCCTTTTATTACACTTACCATTGCTAAAGCAAAACCTGTGTTTCCTGAGGTTGTCTCAACAATAGTGTCTCCTGGTTTAAGTATGCCTTTTTTCTCTGCTTCTTCAATAATATGAAGTGCGATTCTATCCTTTGTTGAGTGTCCTGGATTAAAAGACTCAACCTTAGCATAAAAACTTCCTTTAAAATCCTTAGTAACTTTACTTAATTTTAGTAGTGGTGTATTCCCTACCAATTCAAGCACGTTATTATAGGCCTTTATTTCTTCTTCCATATAAATAAAATTAGATAAGGCTGAACTATAAAATATAGTTATGATTCAACAACCTTACAAGGTGTAAATTTATAAAAAAAATCTTATTTAACGATTCCTTCTAGATCAAAAATGAATGAATATTCTTTTGCGACCTCTTTTAACGATTCAAATCGGCCGGATGCGCCCCCGTGCCCTGCGTCCATATTGGTGTCTAAAAACAGTAATTTCCCGTCTGTTTTAGTGGCTCTTAACTTAGCTACCCATTTTGCAGGTTCCCAATATTGTACTTGCGAATCGTGCAGTCCTGTTGAAATGTATAAGTTAGGGTAACTTTGCGCTTTCACGTTATCTAATGGTGAATATGATAACATATAATCAAAATATTCCTTTTTGTTTGGATTTCCCCATTCATCGTATTCGCCTGTTGTTAATGGTATCGAATCGTCTAACATCGTTGTTACAACATCAACAAACGGAACTTGAGCAATTACACCATTATATAATTCGGGGTTGGTGTTTATAATTACTCCCATTAACAAACCTCCAGCCGAGCCTCCTTCTGCATATAAATGTTTCGCAGAAGTGTATTTTTCATTGATTAAAAATTTAGAACAATCAACAAAGTCGGTAAAAGTATTTTTCTTTTTTAATAATTTTCCGTCCTCGTACCATTTTCGTCCTAAATCTTCTCCTCCTCTAATGTGAGCTATGGCATAAATAAATCCTCTATCTAATAATGATAATCGGATGGATGAAAAATAGGCATCTGATGAAGCGCCGTACGATCCGTATGCGTATTGTAATAAAGGATTGTTGCCCTCTTTTTTAATTCCTTTTTTGTACACTAATGAGATTGGTATTTTTGTACCATCAGTGGCTGTAGCCCAAACGCGTTCTTCAACATAATTTTCTTTGTTGAATTGTCCGCCTAACACCTCTTGTTCTTTTTTAATTTCTTGCGCTTTAGTTCGCATATTAAAATCGATAACCGAAGATGGTGTTGTTAATGATTGGTATCCGTAACGTAAAATTTCGGAATCAAAATCTGGATTCGTTCCTAAATAAGCACTATACGTTTCCGAATTAAAAGGTAAATAATATCCATCTTGATTCGTTGGTTTGATCCAAATTTTGTTTAAGCCGTTATTTCTTTCCTCTAAAACCAAAAAGTTCTTAAAAATTTCTAATCCCTCTAGCAATGTATCTTCGCGATGTGCAATAAAATCTTTCCAATAACGCTTGGTTGTTTTATCTTCATCAGTTATCATCACTTTAAAATTAGTTGCTTTATCTTTATTTGTGATGATATAAAACTTACCTTCAAAATACGATAAACTATATTCTAAACCGCGAGTACGTTTTTGGAAAATTCTAAACTCCTCGTCTGGTTTATTCGATTCTAAAATTCTATATTCTGATGTTAATGTTGATTCAGAACCTATTATTAGGTATTTTTTAGATTTTTCTTTGTAGATAAAAGTATTAAACGTATCATCTTCTTCAAAATAAACTAAAACATCTTTAGCAACATCTGTTCCTAATGTATGTTTATAAATTTTATCCGAGCGTAAAGTTACCTCATCCTTACGTGTGTAATACAACGTTTTATTATCAGACGCCCAAGTAGATCCGCCTGTTGTTTTTTCTAATTTTAAAGGTAATATCTCGCCGGTAATTAAATTTTTTACCTGTATGGTGTATTCTCTTCTCGAAACTGTATCAACTCCAAAAGCACACCACACATTATCTTCAGAAATGTTTAAACCTCCTAATTTAAAGTAGGTATGTCCTTTTGCCATTTCATTACAATCAAACATGATTTGTTCCGGTGCATCTAAGCTTCCTTTTTTACGTGTGTAAATAGGATAATCTTTTCCTTTTTCAAAGCGAGTTATATAATAATAGCCATTATAAAAATACGGAACCGAATTATCGTCTTCCTTTATTCTGGCTTTCATTTCCTCAAATAAAGTATTCTGAAACTCTTTTGTATGTGCTGTAGCTTGGTTGTAATAATTATTTTCTTGATTTAAATATTCTATTACCTCAGGGTTTTCTCTTTCGTTTAACCAATAATAATTATCAACACGTTTTACCTTGTGTTTAGTAAGTGTTTTAGGAATCACCTTGGCAACAGGCGGTTGTATATTTTGTGACATATCTTTTGAACTGTTTTGAGCATTTAAAGTTGCAAAAATACTACAACAAAAAGGAATTAAATACTTCTTCATGGTTGATTTTTAATTTATTTCACAAATTAGTAATTTTGTACAAATTAACAATTAATAACATTAAAATATGTTTGGTGATTTAATGGGTATGATGGGCAAGCTACAAGAAGCCCAAAAAAAAGTTGAAGAAACTAAAAAACGTTTAGACCACGTTTTAATTGATGAGAAAAGTGCAGATAATTTATTAGAAGTTACTTTAACAGCGAATAGAAGTATTAAATCTTTAAAAATTGACGATTCTTTGTTAGAAGATAAAGAACAATTGGAAGATTATTTAATTTTAGTTTTAAACAAAGCTATTGAAAAAGCTACTAAAATTAATGAGGCTGAATTAGCTGCCGCAGCTAAAGATGGTATGCCAAATATCCCGGGAATGGATATGTTTAAATAAAAGAAAAAGGTTTTCTCTAAAAATTGAGAAAACCTTTTTTATTTTCTAAAAGATATCTATATCTCCTTTTCCTTCTCTTAAAATTTCAGGCTCATGACCAGTTAAATCAATAATAGTAGATGCTACATTATCACCGTAACCACCATCTATAACCATATCAACAATGTTTTGCCATTTTTCGAAAATTAATTCTGGGTCGGTTGAGTATTCCAGAACCTCATCTTCATCATATATAGAGGTTGATACAATAGGATTGCCTAACTTTTGTACAATCATTCGTGCTATTTGGTTGTCTGGAACTCGAATTCCAACCGTTTTTTTACGTTTAAATTCTTTAGGTAAATCATTACCGCTATTCAAAATAAACGTATATGGTCCGGGCAAAGCGCGTTTTAAAACTTTAAACGAGCTGGTATCTAATTGTTTTACATAGGCCGAAATATTACTAATATCACTACAAACAAACGAAAAGTTTGCCTTTTCAAGCTTAATTCCTTTAATTTTTGCAATGCGCTCTAAAGCTTTTGTGTTTGTAATATCACAACCTAAACCGTAAACAGTATCGGTTGGGTAAATTACTAATCCACCATTTCGTAAAACCTTAACCACTTTTTCGATAGCGGCTTCACTAGGTTTGTCTTCGTATATTTTAATAAACTCTGCCATACTACTAATTTAGTTTAATACTGTTAATTTAGCAAAACGTAATAAAAGCTTTTTTATTCCACCAACTTCAAATTGAATTTCAGCTTTTTTATCTGCTCCTACTCCTTCAATATTTAAAATTTTACCGCGACCAAAACGTTCGTGATTTACCTTTGCTCCAATAGATAAATGCGATGTATCTATTTTATCGGCCATTTTTTCGATCGTATTTGTAGGTGGCACTTTTGTTATAGCACGTAACCTACGAATATCACGCTCAGAATCGGGTGTTTCGTCTGTTATATATTTAGGTGGAATACCCGTTTTTGGTTTTGTTGTTCTTAATTTAGATTTGTCAACATCACCAAAAATATCAGCATTAATTCGAGGTTGATAACGATAATTTGTTTCTACAGGAGTTAAAAATTCAATATACTGATCATCTATTTCCTGAACAAATCTTGATGGTTCTGCATCGGTTAATTTTCCCCAACGATAACGCGATTGGGCGTAAGTTAAATATGCCTGATGCTCTGCGCGAGTTAAGGCTACATAAAACAATCGGCGTTCTTCTTCTAATTCACTACGTGTGTTCACTGACATGGCCGACGGAAACAAATCCTCTTCCATTCCTACAATAAAACAGTACGGAAATTCTAACCCTTTTGCTAAGTGAATAGTCATTAAAGCCACACGATCATCATCCCCAGTATCGTTGTCTAAATCTGTTGCCAAAGCAACATCTTCCATAAATTCATCTAACGAACCACGAGCGCCATCAATTTCTTTTTGTCCTTCAGTAAAATCCTTTATACCATTTAAAAGTTCTTCAATATTTTCTAAACGAGCAATTCCTTCTGGTGTTCCGTCCTTTTTAAATTCTTGTATTAAACCTGTTTTTTTAGCTACATAATCAGCAAGATAAAAAGCATCCTGATTTTGACTTATTACCTGAAAATTTTTGATCATGGTAACAAAATCGGCTAATTTAGCTCTTGTATTCGAGGCTAATTTTAAGTCAATTTTATCAATGTGTTCCATTATTTCGAAAATAGAACGCTTGTAGTGGTTTGCCGCTACGTTAAGTTTTTCAAGTGTTGTATCACCAATCCCACGGGCTGGATAGTTAATAACACGAACCAGAGCCTCTTCGTCTTTTGGATTGATAATTAAGCGTAAATAACTTAAAACATCTTTAATTTCTTTACGTTGATAAAACGAAAGTCCGCCATATATACGATACGGAATATCGCGCTTACGCAAGGCATCCTCCATTGCACGAGATTGGGCATTGGTACGATATAGAATTGCAAAATCAGAATTACCACGCTGATTCTGCATTTTTTCTTCAAAAATTGTGGAAGCTACAAATCGCCCCTCTTCAGAATCTGTTAATGAACGGTGCACTTTTATTTTTGGTCCATAATCATTCGCTGTAAAAACATTTTTTTCTAGCTTAATTGTGTTTTTATCAATTACACAGTTTGCTGCTTCTACAATGTTTTTGGTAGAGCGATAATTTTGCTCTAATCGGTACATTTGTACGTTATCGTAATCCTTCTGAAAATTTAATATATTATTGATATTGGCACCACGAAACGCATAAATACTTTGTGCATCATCGCCTACTACGCAAATATTTTGGAATCGATCTGATAAAGCACGAACTATTAAATATTGTGAGTGATTGGTATCTTGATACTCATCAACCAAAATATATTTAAAACGATCTTGATATTTCATTAAAACATCCGGAAATCGCGTTAATAATTCATTAGTTTTAAGTAATAAATCATCAAAATCCATAGCTCCAGATTTAAAACAACGTTCTACATAGTTGTTATAAATCTCTCCCATTCGAGGGCGTTTAGCCATGGCATCTGCTTCCATTAACTCGGGATTATTGTAATAAGCTTTTACAGTAATTAAACTGTTTTTATAAGATGATATTCGACCCAAAATTTGTTTGGGTTTATAAATATCTTTATCAAGTTGCATCTCTTTAATAATTTGACCTATCAAGCGCTGCGAATCCTGAGAATCGTAAATGGTAAAGTTTGATGGATAGCCTAACTTATCGGCCTCGATACGAAGTATTTTAGCAAATATTGAGTGAAAGGTTCCCATCCATAAATTTTTAGCTTCGCTTGGACCTACAATTTGTGCGATACGATTTTTCATTTCGCGCGCTGCTTTGTTGGTAAAAGTTAGGGCTAAAATATTAAAGGCATCAACACCTTGATGCATTAAATAGGCAATACGAATGGTAAGTACACGTGTTTTACCAGAACCTGCTCCGGCAATAACAATCATGGGACCATCTTTTTGTAAAACGGGTGCTCGTTGTGCTTGATTTAATTGATCGATGTATTGTTGCATTATTTTTTATCTTCTAGTTTTTACAAAATTACAATTTTAAAATCAAACAAAAAGAGTTGTCTCTGAAATTACAGAAACAACTCTTTTATTTTATAATTTGTTTGTATTTATTACCACTTAAACAAAGGTCTTTCGCTCATAAAGTCGTTTACTTCGTCAGCGATTTCCTCTAAAACTTCATCGTTAGCAGCATTTATTAAAGCACGATCAATAAAGTCTACAACAATTTCCATATCTGATTCAATTAATCCACGCGATGTTACTGCTGGAGTTCCTACACGGATTCCAGAAGTTACAAATGGTGATTTATCATCAAACGGAACCATGTTTTTATTTACAGTAATTTCTGCTTTACCTAAAGTTTTTTCAGCATCTTTACCCGTAATATTTTTGTTACGTAAGTCAATTAACATCATGTGGTTATCTGTACCTCCAGAGATAATGTTGTATCCGCGTTTTACGAATGCCTCAGCCATAGCTTTTGCATTTTTTTGTAATTGTAATGCGTATTGAAAAAAGTTATCTTGTAATGCCTCACCAAAAGCTACAGCTTTAGCAGCGATAATATGTTCTAACGGACCACCTTGGTTACCAGGGAAAACTGAACCATCTAATACAGCAGACATCATTCGGATTTCACCTTTTGGAGTTTTTAATCCCCATGGGTTTTCAAAATCTTTCCCCATCATGATCATACCTCCACGTGGTCCACGTAATGTTTTGTGCGTAGTTGTTGTAATGATATGACAATGAGGAACTGGATCTGACATTAATCCTTTTGCAATTAATCCTGCAGGATGAGAAATATCTGCCATTAAAATAGCACCTACTGAATCTGCAATTTCACGGAAACGTTTAAAATCCATATCACGAGAATAAGCAGAAGCTCCAGCGATAATTAATTTTGGTTGCTCTTTTGTCGCGATTTCTTGGATTTTATCATAATTTAATACACCCGTTTCTTGGTCTACACCATAAAAAACAGGTTGGTATAATTTACCCGAAAAGTTTACAGGAGAACCGTGTGTTAAATGCCCACCGTGAGATAAATCAAAACCTAAAATTTTATCTCCAGGTTTTAAACATGCAGCAAAAACAGCAGTATTAGCTTGCGAACCAGAGTGAGGTTGTACGTTTACATATTCTGCACCAAATAAAGCTTTGGCTCTATCAATAGCAATCTGTTCGATTTGATCAACTACTTCACAACCTCCGTAATATCTTTTACCAGGATATCCTTCAGCGTATTTATTGGTTAAAACAGAACCCGCAGCCTCCATTACTTGATCTGAAACAAAGTTTTCAGATGCAATTAACTCTAAACCGTTAATCTGTCTATCTTTTTCATCTAAAATTAAGTCAAAAATTAATTCGTCGCGTTGCATGATAATTAGTTTATAAAAAATTTATTGTCAAATTTACAAATTTTGTTTGGTTTCACGCTATAAGAATTTATATTTGAATAAATTATTAACAATCCGCTAAATTAACTTAAACGATATGCCAATTACTGCAAACGATCCAAATAAAAAATCATGGTTATTTGTAAATAGTGATAGTGATTTCCCTATTCAAAACATTCCTTTTGGTGTGTTTAAAACCAAAAACAACACCATAACTGTAGGAACACGTATTGGTGATTTTGCTATAGATTTAAATGCTTTGCATCAATTAAATTATTTTGAAGGGATTGAATTACCTAAAGATATTTTTGCAAAAAAACATTTAAATAGTTTTATAGATCAGGGGAAACGCGTTTGGAGACTTGTTCGAAACAGGATTGCAGATACTTTTGATGCCAATAATCCGCATTTAAAAGAGGCTGAAGAACACAGAAAGCAAGTAATTTATAACATAAACGAAGTTGAAATGTTGTTGCCTGTAAAAATTGGAGATTATACTGATTTTTATTCCTCTAAAGAGCACGCAACAAATGTAGGAAAAATGTTCAGAGATCCGGCTAATGCTTTACTGCCAAACTGGTTACACATACCGGTTGGTTATCACGGTCGTAGCTCAACAGTAATTCCTTCTGGAGTTCCTGTACATAGACCCTTAGGGCAAACATTACCAAAAGGAGAAACACAACCTATTTTTGGTCCTTCTAAACGAGTGGATTTTGAACTAGAAACGGCTTTTATCACAACTAACGCCAACCAATTAGGAGAACGTGTGAGTGTTAATACGGCTGAAGATCATATTTTTGGAATGGTTCTTTTAAACGATTGGAGCGCTCGTGACATACAAACATGGGAATATGTGCCACTTGGACCATTTTTAGCTAAAAATTTTGGCTCTTCAATCTCGACTTGGGTAATTACTTTAGATGCATTAGAACCTTTTAGATGCGCTAGCCCAGAACAAAACGAACCCAAACCTCTTGTTTATTTACAGCAAGAAGGAAATAGAACATTTGATATTAATTTAGAGGTGGCTATTGTACCTGAATTTTCGGGAGAAAAAATAGTTTGTAACTCTAACTTTAAGTACTTATACTGGACTATGAGCCAACAATTAGCTCATCATACAGTTAATGGCTGTCAAGTTAGAACGGGTGATTTAATGGGATCGGGTACTATATCAGGACCAACACCTGATAGTTTTGGGTCAATGCTTGAACTTACTTGGGCAGGACAAAACGCTATTGAGATGGGCAACGGATCAACCAGAACGTTTATTGAAGATAATGATACTGTAATTATGCGTGGTCATTGTAAAAATGAAAACGTTAGAATTGGTTTTGGAGAGGTTCGCTCAAAATTATTACCAGCAATTCCGTTTGAAAAATAAATACAATAAAAATATCGAATTATTAAGTTAGGGTGAAGTTGTACTTCACCCTTTTTTTATCTTTCAAAAAACCATAACAAAATATTAAAAAAAACACACTTTCACTTTTTTATTATTCATTACCTTTATTTCATAATCAAACCAAAAAATATTATGAAAAAAATTACATTTTTAGCACTACTCCTGTGTTATGGCTATAGCAGTGCGCAAAAAATTGATCATTTCGAGATGATTCCTCTTAAAGGTTTTTACACCAATCCTGTTGTATCACCAAACGGTGAATATTTACTGCTAACAGGCGAACATTTAAAAGGTGTCTATTTAATGGATACTAAAACACAAAAAATAAAACAAATCACAACTTCCGAAGGAGCGGGCTACGGATACAGTTGGAATCCAGATAGTGAAACTATTTACTACCGACTAAAAGAGGAAGGCGATTATTATGCTAACGCAAAAATTATTGCTTACAACTTAAAAACAGAAACAAAAAAAGGAGTTTCGATCGAATCGGCTAAATTTTTACCCAACTTTAAAGGCGAAAAAACTACCGAAAATTTAGTAAGTATTGATTACGAAACTTTGCAACTTCAGGTTTCTAAAATAAATGATTTAAAAACAACCAAAACCTTAACAAATGACCAAGGAGCATACTTTCATCCAATTGTTTCTAATGACGGAAAGAAAGTTGCCGTACACAACGGTGCAGATATTTGGGTGTATAGCTTAGATGGGCAAACAAACCCAATTAAAGTTGGATCTGGCTTAGCATCGACTTGGAGCGCAGATGATAAATATATTTTAGGTTATTTAGACGAAAGTAACGACGGACATATTGTATCAAACTCTGATTTATATCTTTTTGATATTGAAAATCAAAAAACGATAAAAATTACAGATACAGAGATTATTGCAGAAATGCATCCTACTATGCATAACAATATTATTTACTATGCAGATGATAAAAGTGGAAGAATTTTAATGTCTAAACTTAATCTAAAATAAAAATGAAAAAATATATATTCGCTTTTGCAATGGCTTTAGCATCTTTAAGTATGCAGGCTCAAATTGTAGTTTTAGATCCAGGACATGGATACGGATCATCAACTAGCAATAACCCAGACGGACGAACTGCAACCGAAATTGAAACAGCACTTTCTGTAGGTTTAAAAACAAGAACCTTAATTCAGAACGGCTGCAATTGGACCGTTCACATGACACGAACAACCAACGTAAACGGATGGACTTCTGTTAACGCTCGAGCTACGGCATCAAACTCTTGGGGAGCCGATCGTTTTTTAAGTATTCACTGTAATGGCGGTGGCGGAACCGGAACAGAAACATTTTATTGTACACACGACGATTCAAACACGGCTCCAGATATTGCATTTTCAAACAAAATTCAAACGGACATGGTGAATTTTGGACAGTGGACAAACCGACGTGTAGCCGATGATATCAACTACCTAAACTATCACTTAGGGGTTTTACGCTACTCATCTGCAACAGCTTGTTTAAGCGAAATTGGATTTGTTGATCGCACAACCGATGCTGCTAAATTAAATAGCGATTCATGGAGAAACAACTTTGCAAACTCATATTTTAATTCGTTTAAATCGAGTTTAAACAACACCTGTTCTACTAGCACTTCAAAACCAGGTGCTTTTACATTAACATTAACAACAGCTTGTGATAGCGGTGAAAGTTTTATTTACTTAAACTGGACAGCGGCTAGCGGCGCAACTGCTTACGACATTTACCGTAACGGAAATTTATATGCCTCAAACGTAACTGCTCGTACATTTGCAAACAACTATTTAATTACTGGTGGCACTTCTTTTTCTTACTATGTAATTGCTAAAAACAGCGCAGGATCAACAACAAGTACCGGAGGTACAAAATCTATTACGGCTGCACAATGTGGCGCTCCCGGAGCATTTAGTTTAACAGCTACAGCAACTTGTAGCGGAACACAAAGCGCAATCAATTTAACTTGGACTGCTG
>CANRKI010000033.1 GCA_947631175.1 uncultured Flavobacterium sp. | reverse complement strand
GCTACATCATATTTTACTTTTCTTGCCATAAAAAATGCCCCCAAAAGTGTCTAACTTTTTGGGGGCAGTGTATTTTGAGTGGCTTTTTTTATTATATTTAAACAAATAAAAAAAAACAAAAAAAATGGTGGATCAAATTAAAAATGTAATCGAACAATTAGCATCTCAAGAAATTGCTAAGTCGTCTGTGGATAATAACTTAACTTCTCAAATTGCTCAAGAAACTGGAAATTCTTTAATGAATGGTCTTACTAGTGCTTTTCAGCAAGGTAACATGGGAGATGTGATGTCTTTATTCAATCAAGACAAAAATTCTTTAGTATCTAATCCTTTAGTTCAACAAATTATCTCTGGATTAACTAATAACTTAGGCTCTAAAGTTGGAATTGATTCGGCTCAAGCATCAAGTTTAGCTTCAACAATTATTCCTTTAGTTATTAATTTCTTAGGCTCTAAAGCTAAATCTGGAGAAGCTGGTTTTAATATCACTGATATTGTTTCTGGTTTAGGAGGAAGTAACTCAGGAAGTATGCTAGACGCATTAGGTGGTTTAGGTTTAGATAAAAACGGAGACGGTAAAGTTGATTTTCAAGATGCTTTAGCAGCTTTAACTGGTGGTTCTGCCTCTAACGCTAAACAAGGTGGCTTAGGTGGTTTACTAGGCGGTTTATTTGGTAAGAAATAAAAAAAAGAGGCGAAAGCCTCTTTTTTTTATCCATAAATTTCATTTAAAATTTTAGCTAAGCGTAATCCAGCTTTTTGCAATTGTGCCTCTAAAATCGCTTTATTGTTATATTGATATTCGTATCTTAACGTTCTATTTCTATCAACTTCGTTATAAATATGATTTGCTTTAACATGCGAGTCGTATAACCAATCTTTTAAATCACCACTCTGTATCTCTTTTTTCTGTTCTTTAGTAAGTACATTTAAAATTGTAGCATATTCTGTGTAACTATATTTTTCATCATCTACTAACTTACTATCCCAAACCGAATGAATGTTAGTTCGCTGACCAAAATATTCAACAGTAATTTTGTTTCCACCTAAATCTTCAGGTCTTCCCATATGCATTGGTTGATGTGCATCACCAATCATGTGAATTAAATAATATAATTTCTCTTGTAACTCAGCTTTCGTAAAATTTTCCTCTCCTAACTCATCAATTAAAAGTAACGATCTTTTATATAAATTCTTATCCGTCGAGTTTTCTAAAGCCTCAAAACACGCTTCTTTCGATAAATTTGCTTCTAAATTTAAATAATGCCAACTATCAAATTGTTTGTA
This sequence comes from uncultured Flavobacterium sp., assembly GCA_947631175.1. Taxonomy (GTDB): domain Bacteria; phylum Bacteroidota; class Bacteroidia; order Flavobacteriales; family Flavobacteriaceae; genus Flavobacterium. Next base: position 20,884 of record CANRKI010000033.1, on the reverse strand, counting down.
ATCCGGATTCGATTTCATAAAATCTGGATAATTCGCAAAATAAGATAACGTTTGGTTGTCTAAAAGTTTCTTTAAATTCTTTTTCGCCTTTTTGTTTAAGTTTCTTTCAGCAATTTCTGTTACTACTCTATGCCCTGTCGTTCCCCAAGCAAAAACATTTGTTTGTACCATAAATAACAAACAAGAAGCTACTGCTAATAATTTAATTTTCATGTTGATTTTTTTTTTTTCAAATTTACAATTATTTAAATCGTTATATTTCTAATATTTTCATATTAACATATGATTTACTTTTATTACATTTTAATCGAATAAAACAAATTATGGAAATCGAAATTCGAAACTTGCTGATATCAGATTATGCCAGCATGATTAAAGCCATGAAAGCTGCATACAATAACGACCCGTACGAAGTTTGGGACTTAACTGATATTAAAAAGTTAATCAAGTTATTTCCCGAAGGGCAAATATGTGTAACTATTAATAATGAAATCGCTGCAGTTTCACTATCAATAATTATTGATACACAAGAAACTGAAATAACATCTAATTACGCCAAAATCACTGATAACGGAAAGTTTTTAAAACACAATTCCGAAGGCGATGTATTATACGGAATCGAAATATTTGTAAATCCCGAATACCGAAAACTGCGTTTAGGACGACGTTTATACGATTCGCGTAAGGAATTATGCGAAAAGCTAAACCTAAAATCAATTATGGCCGGCGGTCGCATCCCAAACTATCACAATTATGCTAACGAGTTAACACCTCGCCAATACATCGATAAAGTAAAACAAAAAGAAATTTACGATCCAACTTTAAGCTTTCAACTTTCGAACGATTTTTACGTAAAAAAAATTCTGAAAAAGTATTTGCCAGAAGATGCCGAATCGCTCGAATACGCTACACTTTTAGAGTGGAACAACATTTATTACGAGCCAGAAGCACGATCTAATTCTGTAACTAAAAGTAAAATCCGAATCGGTTTAGTTCAATGGAAAATGCGCTTGTTTACCGATCTTCAAGATTTTTACGATCAAGTAGAGTTTTTTGTACAAGCTGTTTCCGATTATGGCGCCGACTTTGCCATGTTTCCCGAATTTTTCAACACGCCACTAATGAGTCCTTATAACGATTTGTTAGAGGTTGAAGCCATGCATAAATTAGCCGAATTAACTGACGAAATCGTTACAAAAATTCACCAATTCGCCATTTCCTACAACATCAATATTATTGCAGGCTCTATGCCCGAACTTAAAGACGGTAATCTATACAACACCTCCTATCTTTGCCACCGTAACGGCAAGTTAGACGCTTATAGCAAAATTCATATCACACCAAACGAAATGAAATATTACGGTTTAAAAGGTGGAAACGAGATAAAGGTTTTTGATACAGATGCAGGAAAAATCGGACTTTTAATTTGCTACGATGTCGAGTTTCCAGAACTTGGTCGTATCCTTGCCGATCAAGGCATGCAAATCCTTTTCGTTCCCTTCATGACCGACACTCAAAACGGTTACACACGTGTTCGCGCCTGCGCACAAGCCCGAGCAATCGAGAACGAATGTTACGTCGCAATTGCAGGTTCCGTAGGGAATTTACCACGCGTAAGCAACATGGACATCCAATATTCCCAGTCGGCCGTTTTCACGCCTTCCGATTTTGCCTTTCCAACCAACGGCATCAAAGCCGAGGCCACACCAAACACCGAAACTGTACTTATTGCAGATGTGGACCTGTATGCACTTAAAGATTTACACGAATATGGAACTGTAAAAATTCTTAAAGACCGCCGTCACGATTTATACAAAGTAAAAGTCAACAAAAACGTAAATTAAATTTTGAGCGTTTCCCGCCTTTTCATGGGCGGGTCGCGCTTTTCGCACTCGCTGTAGCTCCATTATATTTCGCCACGAGCTCAAACAAATGCTCCAATCGCTAACGCGCTGCGCAAAACAAAAGCAAATTTCTTTTAAAACACAAAATCTTACTATCTTTGTCAAATGAACGAAAATTTAGACCCAACAAACCATAGGTTTTCGCACGAGGAAAACGACATCGAACGCAAACTACGTCCGCTTTCCTTCGATGATTTCACCGGACAAGATCAAGTTTTAGAAAACTTACAAGTTTTTGTACAAGCTGCAAACCAACGTGGCGAAGCCTTAGATCATACTTTATTTCATGGACCTCCAGGTCTAGGGAAAACTACATTGGCTAACATTTTAGCTAATGAATTGGGTGTTGGTATAAAAATAACCTCTGGTCCTGTGCTTGATAAACCAGGAGATTTAGCTGGTTTATTAACAAACCTCGAGGAGCGTGACGTGCTTTTCATTGACGAGATTCATCGTTTAAGTCCCGTAGTCGAAGAATATTTATATTCGGCAATGGAAGATTTTAAAATCGATATCATGATCGAGTCTGGTCCAAACGCACGCACCGTTCAAATCAACTTAAATCCATTTACATTAGTTGGTGCTACAACGCGTTCTGGATTATTAACCGCGCCAATGCGTGCGCGTTTCGGAATTCAGTCGCGATTACAATATTATACAACCGAACTTTTAAGCCAAATTGTAGAGCGTAGTGCTTTTATTTTAGGCGTTCCAATTACTTTGGAGGCAGCAATCGAAATCGCAGGCCGTAGTCGAGGAACACCTCGTATCGCCAATGCACTTTTACGTCGTGTACGTGACTTTGCCCAAATTAAAGGAAATGGTAAAATTGACATCGAAATTTCTCGCTTTGCTTTACGTGCATTAAACGTGGATGCTGGTGGTTTAGACGAGATGGATAATAAAATTTTAACTACAATTATCGATAAGTTTAAAGGTGGTCCTGTTGGTATTTCAACTTTAGCGACAGCTGTTTCTGATAATGCTGAAACGATTGAAGAGGTGTATGAACCTTTTTTAATTCAAGAAGGATTTATTATCCGTACACCACGTGGTCGTGAAGTTACTGAAAAAGCATACAAACATTTAGGGAAAACAAATCCAAACATTCAAAACGGATTATTCGACCTATAACTATGACAGTTTCTCAAAAACAAAAATATTCAGATCTTATAAAAGCCGAAGCTAAACGCCTCGGCTTTTTGTCTTGTGGTATTTCTAAAGCTACTTTTTTAGATAACGAAGCTCCACGATTAGAAAAATGGCTGTCCGAAAATCATCACGGCGAAATGAAATACATGGAAAATCATTTCGATATGCGTTTAGATCCTCGATTAATTGTTGACGATGCAAAATCTGTCATCTCTTTTTTACTTAATTATTATCCTTCAGAAACTCAAAATCCAGATTCCTATAAAATTTCTAAATATGCTTACGGTCAGGATTATCATTTAGTTATTAAAGAAAAATTGAATGAATTACTTCTTGTTTTAAACGAGCAAATAGGTGAAATAAACGGCCGTGCTTTTGTCGATTCGGCTCCGGTTTTGGATAAAGCTTGGGCTGAACGTAGTGGTTTGGGTTGGGTTGGTAAAAACAATAATATTATCTCTAAAAAAACAGGTTCTTTCTTTTTTATCTGTGAGTTAATTGTTGATATTGAACTCGAATATGATTCACCAACTACTGATCATTGTGGCAAATGTACTGCTTGTATTGATGCCTGTCCTACGCAAGCAATTGTTCAGCCTTATTTGGTTGATGGTAGTAAATGTATCTCGTATTTTACTATTGAACTTAAAGATGCAATTCCTACAGCGATGAAAGGTAAATTTGATGATTGGATGTTTGGATGTGACGTTTGTCAGGATGTTTGCCCCTGGAATCGATTCTCAAAACCGCATTCTGAGCCATTATTTAATCCACATACCGATTTATTAAAATACGACAAAGCAAATTGGGAAGAAATTTCTTTAGAACAATTCAATGAAATATTCAGAAAATCAGCAGTTAAGCGTACCAAATTGGCTGGTTTGCAAAGAAATATTGAATTTTTAAAATAATAAAAAGTTAAAAATTTTTAAATTATTGCTTTACCTTTATATTTGTAAGTTCGTAAAACAAAAACAAATGCATAAAGACACAAAAAGAAGAGAAGCATTACTTTACCATGCTAAACCAACGCCAGGTAAAATTTCGGTAGTGCCTACAAAACCTTACGCTTCACAAAGAGATTTATCATTAGCGTATTCGCCAGGGGTTGCAGAACCTTGTTTAGAAATTGCGAAGGACGTTAACAATGTTTACAAATATACTGCTAAAGGAAATTTAGTTGCGGTGATATCAAATGGTACAGCAGTATTAGGATTAGGAGATATTGGCCCAGAGGCATCTAAGCCTGTAATGGAAGGAAAAGGACTTCTTTTTAAAATATTCGCTGATATTGACGTTTTTGATATTGAAGTTGATACAAAAGATATTGATGCTTTTGTTGAAACAGTTAAAAACATTGCACCAACTTTTGGAGGGATTAACCTTGAAGATATTAAAGCACCCGAATCTTTCGAAATTGAACGCCGTTTAAAAGAGGAATTAAACATTCCTGTAATGCACGACGATCAACACGGGACAGCAATTATTTCGGCAGCTGGTTTATTAAATGCTTTAGAATTAGCTGATAAAAAAATTGAAACTATTAAATTAGTAGTTTCTGGTGCGGGTTCAGCAGCTTTAGCTTGTGCTAATTTATACTTACAGTTAGGTGTTAAAGTTGAAAATATTATTATGTTTGATAAAGATGGCGTTCTTTCAACAGATCGTACAGATTTATTAGATGTACAAATGCAATATGCAAAACCAAGCAAAGGGTTAACATTAGCAGAAGCTGTAAAAGGAGCCGATATGTTCCTTGGATTATCAGCTCCAAATGTACTTTCGGCAGATATGTTGTTAAGTATGGCAGCTAATCCTATTGTTTTTGCAATGGCAAATCCTGTTCCTGAGATTGATTATGAATTGGCAATTGCAACTCGCGAAGATGTAATTATGGCAACAGGTCGTTCGGACAAGCCAAACCAAGTAAATAATGTTTTAGGTTTTCCTTTTATTTTCCGTGGTGCTCTAGATGTTAAGGCTACAAAAATTAATGAGGAAATGAAAATGGCTGCGGTATTTGCTTTAGCTAATTTGGCGAAAGAAACAGTGCCAGAACAAGTAAATATTGCATACGGAGAAAAGAAATTAGTTTTCGGAAAAGATTACATTTTACCAAAACCTTTTGATCCACGTTTAATTACAGAAATCCCACCAGCGGTTGCAAAAGCTGCAATGGACTCGGGAGTGGCGACAGATCCAATTACAGATTGGGATAAGTACAAAGATGAGTTAAACGATCGTATGGGTTCTGATAATAAAATGGTTCGTTTATTAATAAACCGTGCTAAAACAGATCCTAAACGTATTATTTTTGCAGAGGCTGACAGTTTAGATGTTTTAAAAGCAGCTCAAATTGTGAGTGAAGAAGGAATTGGTTTCCCAGTTTTATTAGGAAATAAAGAAGTTATCTTAGAGTTAAAAGAAGAAATTGGTTTTGACGCAGAGGTTGATATTTTTGACCCAAAATCATCTGAAATGGATGAGAAGCGTGAAGCTTATGCAAACTTACTTTGGGAAGAGCGCAAACGCAACGGAATTACTTTAATTGATGCTAACAAAATGATGCGTGAACGTAATTATTTTGCTTCAATGATGGTAAAACAAGGTGATGCAGATGCTTTAGTAACCGGGTATTCTAGAAGTTATCCAACGGTTGTAAAACCAATTTTAGAAATGATGGATAAAGCGCCTGGTGTACAAAAAATTGCCACTGCAAATATGATGCTTACAGATCGCGGACCTTTATTTTTAGCGGATACAGCTATCAACCCAGATCCAACAGCAGAAGAGATTGCTCATATTGCTGTAATGACGGATAAAACAATGAAAATGTTTGGTTTAGATCCAGCAATTGCATTGGTTTCATACTCTAACTATGGATCATCGCATACAGTTAGCGCAAAAAAAATGAACAAAGCGGTTTCTGTCTTACATAAAAATCATCCGGATATGATTGTAGATGGAGAAATTCAGGCTGACTTTGCATTAAATCCAGAGATGTTAAAAAGTAAATTCCCTTTTTCTAAATTGGTAAATAAAAAAGTGAATGCTCTTGTTTTTTCTAATTTAGATTCAGCAAATATTACATACAAATTAATAAAAGAATTAAACAAATCTACTTCAATTGGACCTATCATTATGGGACTTGAACAACCAGTTCACATTTTCCAATTAGGAGCTAGAGTTGATGAGATGGTTAACATGGCAGCCGTTGCTGTTGTTGATGCTCAAGAAAAAGCAAAGAGATACAAGCTTGTAAAAAAGTAAAAAAAAATAAAAATATAATCTCTATATTTATGCTGCCTTGTTTTTAACAAGGCAGCTATTTAATTTTTATAATTTTATCGATATGATTGCACACATAAAAGGGAAGTTAGTTGAGAAAACACCAACAGAAGTTGTTATTGAATGTAATGGTGTTGGGTATGCAATACATATTTCACTTCATACATATTCCGTTTTACCAGATACAGAAAACCTAAAGCTTTATACTTATTTGCACATTAAAGAAGATGCGCATACGCTATTTGGTTTTATGGACAAAGCAGAACGTGAGTTATTTAAACTATTACTCTCGGTTTCAGGCATTGGACCTGGTACGGCTCGTACTATGTTATCTTCAATTCCGCCACAAAATATTATTCAGGCAATAGCTAATGCAGACGTAGCTACTATACAATCTGCAAAAGGTATTGGAGCCAAAACAGCACAGCGAGTAATTATTGATTTGAAAGATAAAATTTTAAAAATTTATGATGTTGAAACGAAAGAAATCGCTTCGAGCAACATTAATAGAGATGAAGCACTTGATGCTTTGGAAGTTTTAGGATTTATAAGAAAATCAGCAGAGAAAGTAATCGATAAGATTTTGAAAGAAGAGCCTACTGCAACCACAGAAACACTAATCAAAAAAGCACTAAAAAATTTATAAGCATTGAAAACTAACCAATCAATTCTCGCTTATAAAATAATGCTAGTTTTTTTTACGGCATTATTTTTTACTCATAAAACCACGGCTCAGGTTGTCGTTTTAGATACTCTAAGAGGACCTAGTGTTGGCCAAATAGAGCTAGAAAACCCCTCGAGCATTGTTGAGTCATATACTTACGATCCAATTACTGATCGTTATATTTACTCAAAATCTCATGATGGGTTTAATATTTCTTATCCATTTATTTTAACGCCAGAACAATTCGAAAAATTGGCTCTTCAAGAGTCCATGCGTGCGTATTATCGCGATAAACTAAAAGCAATGGACGGAAGGGATGTAACCGAAGAGCAACAAAGAAATTTATTGCCGAAGTATTATGTTAATTCTAAATTTTTTGAAACTATATTTGGCGGAAATACTATTGATGTTAAACCAAGCGGAACGGTTGAAATTGATTTAGGAGGCCGTTATACCAAACAAGATAATCCTTCGTTTTCTCCTCGAAATAGGAAAACATTTACCTTTGACTTTGATCAAAGAATCAGTATGAGTTTGCAAGGAAAAGTAGGAACAAAACTAGGTGTTTTTGCAAATTATGATACGCAATCTACATTTGATTTTCAAAACATGATCAAATTAGATTATACACCAGATGAGGATGATATCTTACAAAAAATTGAAGTAGGTAACGTTTCTTTCCCTTTAAGTAATTCTTTAATTCGTGGTGCACAAAGTTTATTTGGTGCTAAAATGCAATTAAAGTTCGGAAAAACAACTGTTACAGGAGTTTACTCTGAACAAAAGTCACAAACTACCAGCGTACGTTCTCAAAACGGAGGTATGGTTAGTGAGTTTAATATGTTTGGTTTAGATTATGATCGTGATCGTCACTTTTTCTTATCGCAATATTTTAGAAGTAAATACGACGAAGCTTTAAAGTCGTATCCATATATAAATTCTAGAGTTCAAATAACTCGAGTTGAGGTTTGGGTTACAAACAGACAAAACGTAATCAATCAAACCAATAATAATTTACGTAATATTGTTGCTCTTCAGGATTTAGGTGAAGCTCGTTTACAAGATAATTACAATACAGATATTACACTTCGTGCGGTTGGAGTTGCAGATCAAGGTATTTCAAACTTCTTCAGAAATACACAAGTAAACACACCAACAGATAATAAAAACAACTTATTCGATCCAGCGATGATTTCGGCTGGTGGTTTATTAAATAGTAGTATTCGTGATATTGCAACAATATCATCAGGGTTTAATTCACAGGTTCAAGTTAGAGAAGGGTTAGATTACTCTAAACTTGAAAGTGCTCGAAAATTAACCGCTTCAGAGTATACATTGCATCCTCAATTAGGATACATTTCATTAAACCAAAGACTTTCGAATGACGAGGTTTTAGCAGTAGCTTATCAATATACAATTGGAGATAAAGTATATCAAGTAGGGGAATTTGGTACAGACGGAGTTGATGCTACAAGTGTAACGGATAGCGGAATTCCATCTTCTCAAAATTTAATATTAAAACTTTTAAAGAGTAACTTAAATAGTATAACAGAACCGACTTGGGATTTGATGATGAAAAATATTTATCAAATTGAAGGAGGAAGTCAGTTAAGTCAAGAGGATTTTGTGTTTAATATTGTTTATACAGATCCTTCACCGATAAATTATATTAGTCCTTCGCCGGCCTTTGGAATTGCGCAACCACAAATTCCACTTCCAACAGGAATTGCTGAGACGCCCTTAATTAAAGTTTTTGATTTAGATAAATTAAATTACACCAACGACCCACAAGAAAATGGAGATGGTTTTTTTGATTTTATTCCAGGAACAACTGTTGATGTGCAAAATGGACGTATTATTTTTACAACGGTTGAACCTTTTGGACGCAGTCTTTTCGAGAAATTGAGAACCTCGCCAACCGAAGATTATTATGCGGATGACGAAGGAAATGGTGCAAATTACAATGCCAATCAGCGTAAATATGTTTTCAAAAACTTATACCGAAAATCACAAACATTAGCTTTACAAGACAGTCAAAAAAATAAATTTCAATTAAAAGGTAAGTTTAAATCTGCAGGAGGTGGAGGCGGAATTCCTTTACCAGGATTTAACATTCCACAAGGTTCGGTTGTTGTAACAGCAGGTGGTCGTGTTTTAATGGAAGGATCTGATTATACTGTAGATTATCCAAGAGGGATGGTTAATATCCTAGATCCATCATTACAAAATTCGAGTACACCTATTGATGTTTCTGTGGAAAATAATTCGACCTTTGGTCAACAAACACGTCGCTTTTATGGAGTTGATGTAGAACATAAGTTTAACGACAACTTTAAATTAGGCGGAACTTTTTTAAGAATGTCTGAAAGGCCATTTACTGTAAAATCAAACTACGGTCAAGAGTCTGTAAACAATACCATATTTGGTTTTAACGGAAATTACGCTGCGGAAGTTTCAATTCTAACACGACTAGTTAATAAACTTCCTAATATTGATACAGATGTACCGTCAACGGTTTCGCTTAGAGGAGAATTTGCGTATTTAAAACCAGGTGCATCAAAACAAGATCAGATGAATGGTGAGCCAACTATTTATGTTGATGATTTTGAAGGATCACAAACAAACGTAGATTTAAAATCACCTTTAGCTTGGTCCTTAGCGAGTGCTCCGATTGGTTACGGTGGTGAAAAAACAGAAAATGATTTGTCTTATGGATACAGAAGAGCAAAACTTTCGTGGTACACAATTGATCCTGTTTTTTATATTGATAGCCAAAGACCAGCCGGATTAAATGTTCGTGATGTCTCTACAAATAAAACACGTAGAATTTACAGTCAAGAATTATATCCAAATACAGATATTGCAAGAGGAGAAACAACTGTAATATCAACTTTAGACTTAACGTATTATCCAGATTTAAGAGGACCGTACAACTTCAATCCAAACATGAATTTATCAACAGGAGAATTATTAAATCCTAGAGATAATTGGGGAGGAATTATGAGGTCGTTAACCGCTACAAATTTTGAACAAGCAAACGTAGAGTATATTCAGTTTTGGGTAATGGACCCGTATTATAGCGCAAATACTAACGAATCTACACCAGCAACAAATACCGGTAAGTTGGTATTAAATTTAGGTGAGGTTTCTGAAGATATTTTAAAAGATGGTAGAAAATTATACGAAAATGGTTTACCAAGCGTAGGTTCTACCACACCAACACATACATCAAATTGGGGAAATATTCCGGCATCGCAATCCTTAATTTATGCTTTTGATACCGATACGGGCAACCGTTCTGTTCAGGATATTGGATTAGATGGTTTAACTGATGCACAGGAAGCAGCTAAATATCCACAATTTTCCGCTTTTTCGGATCCAGCAGGCGATAACTACCAATATTTTGTTGAGGCTTCAGGAAATGTAATCGAGCGTTATAAAAATTATAACGGTACGCAAGGAAACTCACCGGTAGAACTTTCAAACACAAGTCGTGGTTCTACAACATATCCAGATACTGAGGATATCAACCGTGATAATACCATGAATACTATCGAGGCGTATTTTAAAGTTGAAATTCCAATTTCACCAAACCCAGTTGTAGGTACAAATTATATTACTGATGTGGTTACTACAGATGGCGTTCAAACACCAACGGGTTCAGAAAATGTAAGATGGATTCAATATAAAGTTCCTTTATTAGAATTGGCAAATAATGCTAATAACATGGAAGGTGCTATTTCAGATTTTCGTTCTATTCGTTTTATGAGAATGTTTTTGACTGGATTTGATGAAGAAGTAACCTTACGTTTTGGAGCTTTAGATTTAGTTAGAGGAGAGTGGAGACGTTACACAACATCATTAGATTATACAGATGTAAACACAGCAGATGACAATACAGGTTTTGATGTTGCAGCGGTAAACATACAAGAAAATTATAACAGACAACCTGTAAACTATGTATTACCACCAGGTGTTCAGCGTGAGCAATTTGATAATAACAATACCATTATCAACCAAAATGAACAATCACTTTCTTTACGTGTTTATAGTGCTGATGCATCGCCTAGCGGAGGTTTAGAAGCTGGAGATGCTCGTGCGGTATTTAAAAACGTAAGTGTAGATATGCGCCAATACAAAAAAATCCGCATGTTCACACACGCCGAAAGTATCCCAAACCGAAATGTTTTACAAGATGATCAATTGGTTGCTTTCATTCGTTTAGGAAACGATTTTACGGATAACTTTTATCAAATAGAAATTCCATTAAAAGTTACACAACCTAACGAAAGAGATCCAAATCGTGTTTGGCCATCGGATAATGAAATTGAACTTCCATTAGATTTATTAAAACAGATAAAAGTAATGGCTTTACAAAATACATTACCGCCAGACGCAGATCCAAATGATGGAATTCAGTTTGTTGATGATTTTGTAATTGATCCATCTTTAACCGGAAGAGCAAACGGTGTTAAGCTTGGGATTAAAGGAAATCCAAATATCGGATTTGTTAGAACCATAATGATTGGGGTTAAAAACAATCACAATTCAGCTGTTGAAGGTGAAGTTTGGTTTAACGAATTACGTATGTCTGGACTCGATAACGAAGGAGGTTGGGCTGCCATTGCAAACTTTGACTCTCAAATAGCTGACTTTGCAACAGTTTCTGCCTCAACACGTAAATCAACTATTGGATTTGGTGGTATCGAGGATGGTGCAAACGAACGCAGTCGAGAAGATATGTTTCAGTATAACATTATGACTAGTGTTAACGCTGGGCAGTTGTTACCAAAAAAATGGGGGGTTCACGTTCCTTTTAGTTACTCTGTAGCCGAGGAAACAATTACTCCAAAATACGATCCTTATTATCAGGATATCGAGTTAAAAGATGTTTTAGCGGTAACGCCGGAAGCAGAAAGGGAAAATGTTGAGAAAAGGGCCGAAGATTATACCAAACGAACAAGTATTAACTTAATTGGTGTTAGAAAGGAAAGAGCAGCAGATAAAAAAGCACAAGTGTACGATATCGAAAACGTAACGGTATCTCACTCACATAACGAGGCTTTTCATCGCGATTTCCAAATCGAAAGTCAAATCGATCAACAAACTCGTTCGGCTGTGGATTATGCGTACAGCTTTAACTCTAAACCTATAGAGCTATTTAAAAACAAACAGTTTGTGAATAAGAGTAAATATTGGCAGTTGTTAAAAGATTTTAATCTAAACTATCTCCCATCAAATATTACCTATTCAACAAATGTGATCAGACAATATAACCGTCAGCAATTTAGACAAGTTGAGGTACAAGGAATTGGAATTGATCCGTTATACAGACGTAATTATTTCTTTAATTACAACTACGGATTTAATTTTAACCTTACTAAATCGTTACGATTAAATTATAATGCAGCGTCAAATAATTTAGTTCGAAATTATTTAGATGAGTTCAATATTCCTGATAACTCAGCCGATGTTTATCATGATTATTTTAATGTTGGTACAACAGATTTACACAATCAACAATTGGTTGTAAATTATGATTTACCAATTAATAAAATTCCAACCTTTGCTTTTATAAAATCTACGTATTCATATACAAGTAATTTTAGCTGGCAAAGATCATCGGATGCTTTAGCATCTATAGAGTTTGAAGGTAGAAACTATGATTTAGGAAATACCATTCAAAACTCGGGCGTTCATAGATTAAATACAACGCTAAACATGGAGACGTTCTATAAACATATTGGATTAGTAAAAAGTACGCAACGTCAACCAAAAACAGCACCTCGACCAACAGGACCTCCAAAACCAGGAGAACGTGTTGTTGCACAAAACAGAAATGCACAACCTGTACAAGGTTCTAAATTTTTAGATGGTGTAATTGGTGTAGTAACAAGTTTAAAAAACTTACAAGTTAATTATACACAAAACGAAGGAACTGTTTTACCAGGATATACACCTGGGGTTGGTTATTGGGGAACTACGCGTCCTGGATTAGGATTCGTATTTGGTAGTCAATCGGATATTCGATATGAAATGGCTAAAAGTGGTTACTTAACGTATTACCCAGAGTTTAACCAAAACTATACTGAGGTTTCTAACAAAACCTTAAATATTACAGGACAGCTTGAGGTTTTACCTGATTTAAAAATTGATATCACTGCTGATAGAAATTTAAATACAAATTATTCTGAACAATACGACGTTTCACCATTTGGCACATACAATTCGCTTTCGCCTTATGATTATGGAAACTTCTCGATTTCGACAGTAATGATTAGTACTTCATTTTCTAAATCAGATGCAAATGGTTCAGCAGCTTTTGATGAATTTAAAAATAACAGAATCATTGTTGCAAACAGATTAGCACAAGAGTATTACGGTTCTAATATTCCAAGATACGGTGATATTAACAACCCTTTACCTGCGACAACAGATCCTAAATATGGATTTTATGTAGCCAATCAAGGCTATCCTGTTGGTTTTGGAAAAAATAGTCAGGCGGTGTTAATTCCATCGTTGTTATCAGCTTATACAGGTGGTGATGCGGCAGAAGTGAAAACAGGAATTTTTAGAGATATTCCTTTACCAAACTGGAATATTAAATATGGAGGATTAATGAAAATGAAATTCTTCCAAGATAAATTCAGACGTTTTGCTATTCAACATGGATATAGATCTTCTTATACAGTTAGTAATTTTAGATCTAATTTTGAGTACGATCAAAATCCTAACGGACAAGACAACGGCGGAATTGGTAATTTTTATAGCAAAACAATTGTTTCTAATGTGAACTTAGCAGAACAATTTAACCCGCTTATAAAAATTGATTTTGAGCTTAAAAATTCAATGAAATTTTTAGCCGAAGTAAAAAAAGATAGAACGTTATCAATGAGTTTTGATAATAATTTACTTACAGAAGTTAAAGGAAATGAATACATTTTTGGAATAGGATATCGCGTAAAAGATGTAACCATTAATTCTCGTTTTGCCGAGGCTTCTGCCGGAGTAATTAAAAGTGATTTAAATTTAAAAGCTGATGTTTCATACAGAAGAAATAATACTTTTGTTAGATACTTAGATTACAATAACAACGAATTAACCGCAGGACAAGACATTTGGTCTATTAGAGCCTCAGCCGATTATTCGTTCTCACGCAATCTAACCGCTTTGTTTTATTACGATCACACGTTCTCAAAAGCTGTAGTCTCAACTACGTTTCCAATAACAAATATCCGAGCAGGTTTTACACTTAGATATAGTCTTGGAAATTAATTTTACATTAAGGTTTTAAATAATAAATATTAAAATTACATTTGCTAATAAAATAAATAACACAATGAATATTCCAGTAAACTTAAAGTACACTAAAGACCACGAATGGGTATCAATCGAAGGTGACATCGCAACGGTAGGAATCACTGATTTCGCACAAAAAGAATTAGGTGATATTGTTTATGTTGAAGTTGATACTTTAGATCAAACATTAGATAAAGATGAGGTGTTTGGAACTGTTGAGGCAGTTAAAACAGTTTCAGATTTATTTTTACCATTATCAGGTGAAATTATCGAGTTTAATGAAGAATTAGAAACTACTCCAGAAGCTGTTAATACTGACGCATACGGAGCAGGTTGGATGATTAAAATTAAAATCGCTAACACAACTGAAATTGATGAACTTTTAACTGACGTTCAGTATAAAGAATTAATTGGTGCGTAATCTAAAATTAATCCTTGCCATTATTTGGACTATTCTAATACTTATAGGATGTTTTATTAGCGGAAGTAAGATTCCAAAAATAAACGCTCCAATATATGGCTTTGATAAATTTGTGCATGCAACTTTTTATTTTGGATTAGTAATTCTGTGGCTTAATTACATTTTAGCAATTAACAAGTTAAGTTTTAAAACAACTGTTATTGTTCTTGTGTCTGCCTTTTGTTTTGGACTTGTAATCGAAATACTACAATCTTATCTTACAGTTGATAGAAGTGGAGACGTTTTCGATATGCTAGCAAACACTTGCGGTATTGGCATCGGCTTAGTTACTTTTCATATTTTTAAACACTATTTTACTAAAACAAAAACATTATAAAATACTTTATTAAAAATCCCAATTTATCATTGGGATTTTTTTATTTTTATGCTCATGGATATTAAGCAATTTTTAGACGCAACTTATTTAAAAACTGCCACGCAAGCTGGGCTTGACGAGGCAGCACACAAACAACTTGTTTTAGATTTTATTTTAGATACAATTAAAGGTCAATATAAATGTGTAATGATTAGACCTGACTTTGTAGCTTTAGCCAAACAAGAAATTGTAAAACAAAAATCTAGCGTAGTAGTTGGTACTGTAATTTCATTTCCTGACGGAGCGGATACTACAGAACAAAAACTTAGCGAAGCTCAAAAAGCAATTGCAGACGGAGCAGATGAATTGGACTTTGTAATTGATTACATCGCTTTTAAAAACAATAAAGTTGATTATGTAAAAGAGCAAGTGCTTGAAGCTACTAAATTGGCAATTGCTAATCAAAAAGTTGTAAAATGGATTATCGAAACAGCAGCCTTAACGCCTGCCGAAATCATAAAAATATCGGCTTTAATTAAAAATGTTGTAATGAAACATTTTGATGAAAAAGTGTATGACAAAGTTTTTGTAAAATCATCAACCGGATTTTTTAAAACCGAACCTGGAGTTCCAAACGGGGCAACCAAAGAGGCAATTGTTTTAATGATCGAAAACGCTTCGCCACTTCCAATAAAAGCTTCTGGTGGTGTCCGCACTTTACAAGAAGCAATCTCTATGATACAATTAGGAGTAAAACGCATCGGAACATCATCTGCCGAAGCTATCTCAAAAGGTTGGGAAAGCAAGTCTGATTATTAATATTTTATTTTATAATGGATAAAAAGTACTTAAAAACATTTTTAGCGATCCTTTCAACCTCTTTCATTTTCGCGCAGCAAAGTTCAAAGCAACCTGTGCCAACTTTTGAATCATGTGAAAATGATCCTTCGGAGTCGTGCTTTTATAGTACGATTCAAAATTTTATTTTTGAAAATTTTGAAATTCCTGAAAAAGAAAAGCAACAAAATTACAACGGTGTTGTTTATGCCTTAGTTCAAGTTGATACAACAGGAGCATTTGCAACCACTTATATTGATGCTGATTCTGAAGAGCTGAAACTAGCTACTAAAAATGTAATTGGCAAACTGCCTGTTGCAAAACCAATTGTGGTTGACGGAAAAAAAACGGCATATCGTTATTCATTAAAAATAAATATTCCGTTACAAAATACACCTGTTTATAACGAGCAAGAAAAAAACTTGTTAGGACAAACCTCTAAATCAAGTGTACAATATACTACCGATCGTAAGGAGTTAAACGAGGTTGATGGTTTTAAGTCACAACCTTACACAAACGATTTGTACAGAAGTACTTTAAATATCCCTTTCTCGCATCAATATTATAGTGAATTTGATCCGTATGTAAATCAAATTGGAGCAAATATGCACACCGCTTCTAAACCCTTATCGTATAGTGAGGTGGCTAAATATTATGATTTTGATAAGCGCTACAACGAAATTAAATTAAACAAAGAATCTTGGTTTGGCCGAAAACTATTTAATGAAAATTTTGCAACAGTAAAAGGAAGAAACTATTGGTTTGTACTAAATCCTGTTTGGGATTTGCGTTTAGGAAAAGATACTGAATCGTCGGCAAAATATACTTACGTAAACACACGTGCTTTAAATGTTCACGGTCAATTAGGAAAAGACATTTCGTTTAACGCTACAGTTTTCGAATCGCAAGGTCGATTCGCTGATTATTATAGCGCTTATGCAGAAAGTATGAGACCTGATGGTGGAAACCCAGGAATTATACCAGGTATTGGTATTGCAAAACGTTTTAAATCGGATGCCTTTGATTTTCCTTCGGCAGAAGCTAATATCTCATACACACCAAGTTCATTTTTTAATTTTCAGTTAGGTTACGGTCGTAATTTTATTGGTGATGGTTATCGTTCATTAATTACGTCAGATGTTGCAAGTCCGTATCCGTTCTTTAAAATTAATACTACATTCTGGAAAATTAAATACACCAATACTTACATGTGGTTAAAAGATCCAAGATCGGAAGTAACCGCAGACAGAACTTATGCAACAAAGTATATGGCCAATCATTATTTAAGTTGGAATGTTACAAACCGTTGGAATTTAGGTTTCTTTGAAACGGTTGTTTGGAACAACACAAACGATAGAGGTTTTGATATGAACTTTGTAAATCCTATTATTTTTTATCGTTCAGTGGAGTTTACTTCTTCTTCTCGAAGCGGAAATGCAGCTTTAGGATTAACAACAAAATATAAATTCTCGACTAACTTTAATATGTACGGTCAATTGTTTTTAGATGAATTGTCTTTTGGTGATATTACAGGTGGAGAGAACAGCTGGAAAAATAAATATGCTTTCCAAATTGGAGCAAAATATTATGATGCTTTCAAAATTAAAAATTTAACCTTACAGGCCGAGTATAATTATGTACGTCCTTATACGTATTCACACAGTTCGGTTATTACAAATTACGCCCACAATTACCAATCATTAGGTCATTTATGGGGCTCTAATTTTAAAGAGGCTGTGGGAATTGCGCGTTACCAAAAAGGGCGATTTTTTGGCGAAGCTAAATTAATTTATGGTACAAAAGGTTTGGATTATAACGACGGTGTAAATACAATTAATTACGGTGGAAATATAAATATATCATACGATGATAACCGATTTGCAGACACTAATGTAAAGGTTGGACAAGGTATTAAAACAAGTATTTTAAATGCCGAGTTACAAGGTGGATATCTTATAAATCCCAATATGAATTTAAAGCTATTTGGTTCGCTTATGTATCGTGATTTTAACCCTGAGATTGAAACGGTTTCAGTGAAAAAAAATAACACAACATGGTTCCAAATCGGAATTCGATCTGATATTTTTAACTGGTATACAGATTTTTAGAGAAAGTATATTTTTTTGTTTTTTTAGATTGAATTACGCATAAAAGCGAAAAAAAAATATCAATTTATTACTTTAAAAAACATTTTGTTTTATAAAAGTGAGCCTGATATGGTTGTTTTGCCTGATAATCTAGTAAAAAACGTCTTTTTAAATTGTGCTAAACAATAATTTAGAAGTATATTTGCGGGCAATTAATAATATGTAAAACAAAACCAGTTTTGGAAACTTCAAATACAAACACTTCCTTAAAATCTATACTTATTGATTTTAAAGCAATTACTAAAATGGGCTTAGCCATTAGTGTTGTTTTTTCGTCTGTCATTGGATATTTATTAGGAGTTTCTGAAGAGTTTCCTTTTCAATGGAGTGTTTTAATTATGCTTGCAATTGGAGGCTACTGTATGGTGGGAGCATCAAATGTTTTCAATCAAATAATTGAAAAAGATTTGGATGCAAAAATGGATCGCACAAAAAACAGACCAATTCCCTCTGGTAAAATGTCTAAAACAACCGCTTTTGTTTTAGGAACTATTTTAACCATAATTGGTATTGCTATTTTGTATGTTATCAATCCAAAATCAGCAATGTTTGGAGCGATTTCAATTTTTCTATACGTAAGTGTTTACACACCACTAAAAACATTAACACCATTATCTGTTTTTGTTGGTGCCTTCCCAGGAGCTATTCCTTTTATGTTAGGATGGGTAGCTGCTACAAACCAATTTGGAATTGAGGCAGGAACTTTATTTTTAATACAGTTTTTTTGGCAATTCCCTCACTTTTGGGCTATTGGTTGGTTTTTATATGACGATTATAGTAAAGCAGGTTTTTTTATGTTACCAACAGGGAAACGCGATAAAAAAACAGCCTTACAAACTATATTATATACCATTTGGCTGATTTTAGCTTCAATAATTCCGGTTTTTGGATTTACTGGAGAGTTAAAACTTAGTATTGTTGCAGCAATTATTGTCGCCTTATTAGGATTTTGGATGTTGTTTTATGCCATGAAATTATATAATGAAATGACTGCAAAAGCAGCTCGAACTCTTATGTTAGTAAGCGTTTCATACATTTCATTATTGCAAATTGTATATGTAGTAGATAAATTTTTAAGATAATAACATGATTAATCAAGAAGAATACGATAACAAAGCGAAATCATATAAAATGCTTTTATGGTTTGGGATGATAAGTGTTGTGATGATGTTTGCCGGTTTTACAAGTGCTTATGTTATCTCTAAATCAAGACCCGATTGGCTTTCTGATTTTACAATGCCAAATGCATTTTTAATCAGTACACTTGTTATGATTGTGAGTAGTATCACTTTTCATTTAGCGGTTAAAGCAATTAAGCAAAATAATTTAAGAAATACTTCCTTAATGCTTTGGATTACATTAGTATTAGGTGTTACATTTGTAGGATTACAATTTGTAGGTTTTGCTCAAGTTATTGATTCTGGACTTTATTTTACTGGTTCAGAGAGTACAATTACTACATCTTTTTTATATATCGTTGTAATTGTTCACTTAGCTCACCTTTTTGGAGGCTTAGTATCTTTATTGATAGTAATTTATAATCATTATAAACAAAAATACAATGCAGCTCAACACGTTGGTATAGAACTGTCTGCAACATTTTGGCACTTCTTAGACTTTCTGTGGTTGTATTTGTTTTTATTTTTCTCTTTCTATAAATAAAAAAAAACGTAAATTTGAGAACTTTTTAACTAATAATTAAATAATGGGAGCAATAGCTAACGAAACACACTGGGGTGGTGGAGAAGGTGTTCAACCACTTGGAGCAAGTTATGGTAAAATGATGATGTGGTTTTTCATATTATCAGATGCTTTAACATTTGCTGGTTTTATCGCTGCTTATGGATTTACAAGATATAAATTCATAGGAACATGGCCTATAGCCGATGAAGTATTTAATCACTTCCCTTTCTTGCACGGTGTTGATGCACCAATGTATTATGTGGCATTGATGACATTCATCTTAATTTTCTCTTCTGTAACTATGGTTTTAGCTGTAGACGCAGGGCACAAATTACAAAAAAATAAAGTTTCCTTCTATATGTTATTAACTATCGTTGGAGGTTTAATTTTCGTAGGTTCTCAGGCTTGGGAATGGAAAAACTTTATTTCAGGTACTTACGGTGCATTAGAAACTAAAGGTGGAGCTTTAATTCAATTTGTTAACCAAGATGGTAAACGTGTTGCATTAGGTGACTTCGCTGCATCTTTACCTAAAGACAGAGTGCAAAAAGACAGAAGTCAAGGTATTTGGTACACAAATACACCTGACGTAGCTACTTATTCTGTAGAAGAAGTAGTTGAAGGATTTAAGAAAAATCCAAATATTTTAGTTCGCACTGAAGAGGTAAAAGACCACAAAAAAGTTGTCTTAACAAGAGAAGAATCTTTAGCTAAATTAAAAGATGCAGCTATTGTTGTTGAAGGAGCTAGTTTAGTTCGTAACGAATACGGACACAAATCTTTCGGAAATTTCTTTTTCTTTATCACAGGTTTCCACGGTTTCCACGTTTTAACGGGTATTATTTTAAACATTATCGTTTTCTTAAATGTTTTAAATGGTACTTACGAAAGAAGACGTAGTTACGAAATGGTAGAAAAAGTTGGTTTATATTGGCACTTTGTAGACTTAGTTTGGGTATTCGTATTCACATTCTTCTACCTAGTATAATTATTAATTTACATAAAGATTTATATTATGGCTGCACATTCAGAAGGTAGTAATACTAAAAGAATTTGGTCGGTTTTCTGGATTTTATCTGCAATCACAATTGTTGAAGTTGTTTTAGGTATTATCAAACCAGAATTCCTTTTCCA
>CANRKI010000032.1 GCA_947631175.1 uncultured Flavobacterium sp. | reverse complement strand
TCTGCGGTAGCACCAGCTTCTTGCATGTGATAACCCGAAATTGAAATTGAGTTGAACTTTGGCATGTTTTGACTGGTGTATTCAAAAATATCCGCAATAATTTTCATAGATGGAGTTGGTGGGTAAATGTAGGTGTTACGCACCATAAACTCTTTTAAAATATCATTTTGAATCGTTCCTGAAAGTAATTTTTGATCAACTCCTTGTTCTTTAGCGGCAACAATGTAAAATGCCATGATTGGAAGTACAGCACCGTTCATTGTCATTGAAACAGACATTTCGTTTAATGGAATTTGATCGAAAAGGATTTTCATATCCTCAACCGAGTCAATTGCTACACCAGCTTTACCAACATCTCCAACTACGCGTTCGTGATCTGAATCGTAGCCACGGTGTGTAGCTAAGTCAAAAGCAACCGAAAGTCCTTTTTGTCCTGCGGCTAAGTTACGGCGATAAAATGCGTTAGATTCTTCGGCAGTCGAGAATCCAGCATATTGACGAATGGTCCACGGACGACGTACGTACATAGTTGAGTACGGTCCGCGTAAGTTTGGCGCAATACCTGCAACGTAGCCAATATGTTCTACATTTTCTAGATCTTGAGCCGTATAGGTTTCTTTTACATCAATTCCTTCGGCAGTTGTGAACGATGTTTTTTCGTTAGCTTGTGCTGAGGTTGTGTTTAATTTTATGTTTTGTATGTCTTTTCTCATAATTTAAATAGAAGATTTATCCGATTATTCGGCAGTGTTTTCCTGCTCTAATCGTTCTTGTTCTACTTTTTCGGCTAAACGTTTTTCGATAATAGGATTGATTAATTTTTTCCCCGATTGTTTCTTCACAAATGGGAAAAGCTCTAAATCGTTTTTCATTTTATCGGCTTTATTTGGGTATTTGTTTGTCCCTAATAAAACTTCTTTACCGGTATCAAAAAGCTCTTGTTCTTTAGTTGCAGCTTCGTTTATTAGTTTTTGGATTGCTCCGTTTAATAAACCTGCTAATAAACCGTTATGAGATTCTACTTTTTTAAATAAGTTTAAAGCGTTTTGCGCTAAAGTGTGTGTTAAGTTTTCGATATAGTACGCACCATCTGCTGGATTATTTACTTTATCTAAATAACTTTCGTTCTTTAAAATTAACAATTGATTGCGAGAAATGCGGTCTCCAAATTCGTTGTTTTTATGAAAAATAGTATCGTAAGGTAAATTCATTACTGCATCAGCACCACCAATAATTGCGCTCATGCACTCGGTTGTTGTGCGTAGCATATTGGTATTGTAATCGTAAAGTGTTTTGTTACGTTTTGTAGGAAACGCAAGGATATGAAGTTTGGCTTGTGTGTTATAAATTTCGTTTAACGAATCGAAAAGTACACGTAAAGCTCTAAGTTTTGCAATTTCGAAAAAGTAGTTTGTTCCTAAGGCAACTTCAACCACGATAGTTTTATTAAAGTTTTCGATTAGGTTAAAGTACTCGTTTATATGTGCTAATGTATAAGCCAATTGCTGGGTGATTGTTGCCCCAGCATTTTGGTATAAGCTAGCGTTAACAGATAAGGCTTGAGTATTTTTTAAATTTGTATGTAAATTTTTTACAACTTGTAAATCTTGCTCTTGGTTGGTGTACCAATTTCCTTCTTGAGCTAAACTTCCAATAATATCTAGTAAAAAAAAGATGTTTAAAGATGAGTTTGCAGCCCAATTATCTATGTTTTGAATATAAGATTCGCTTAAAAATTCGAAAGAAATATAAACGGTAATGTTTTTGTTTTCAATAGAAGATAATAAAGCAACCGTATCGATAGTGTGATTTGGAATAATAAATTTTAAGCTTTCGGCTCCGCGTTGTATCGCGTTATTTGCTTTAAAAATAGACTTTTGTAAATCGTGAACAAAAATATCTTGAGTAATTTTAAACTCGGTGATTTTTGTATTTGGGTTTAGTATAGTTTGCTCTTCATCGTGGTGATAAAAAGGACGAACTTTAAACCCTTCCGTTGTTTCCCAAAGTAAAGTTTCGTTATAATCCGCGCCTTTAAGGTCGTATTGAATTAAATTTTTCCATTGTTTGGAAGCAACTGGTTCAAAATCATTAAATAATTTTTGATCCATAGTTTTGTATAGTATAAGTTAGTTTTTGTTTTAGTTTAAATCTTCTTCAAATTCGATAATATAAATATCTTCATTTGGTCGTTTCATAAAGTATTTTTCGCGAGCGTAACCTTCAAGTTTATCTGTTTCCCTTAGTTCATCAATTTGTTTTTGATCTTTTTTAATTTCGTTCAGGTAATAGCTTTTGCTATTTTTTAGTTCTGACATTTCAGAATTTAAAATACGATGATCAAGGTAAGAATAGTTATCTAAAAAGAGCATCCAAAAGATAAAAAGAATGGTAATAATAACATACTTATTAGATAGGTATGTTAACTTAGGATACTTCTTAATTAAATTTTGAATGCTCTTTTTCATACTATTTTATTATAACTTGTCGCTAATCACAGTTCGAACAATATCAATAGCTACAGTATTGTATGTATCGTTTGGAATGATAATATCGGCAAATTGTTTAGAGGGTTCAATAAATTGTTCGTGCATTGGTTTTAACGTGTTTTGATAACGGTTTAACACCTCTTCCATATCTCTACCACGTTCTGCGATATCACGTTTTAATCGTCTAATTAATCGCTCGTCAGAATCAGCGTGTACATAAATTTTAATGTCAAATAAATCACGAATTTCTGGATTTGTTAAAATTAAAATTCCCTCAACAATCATAACTTTACGTGGGTGTGTTAAAACCACATCGTTTGTACGATTGTGATGAACGTATGAATACACAGGTTGTTCTATAGTTTCACCAGCTTTAAGTTGTTTTAGGTGAGAGACTAATAAATCAAAATCAATAGATCTAGGATGGTCATAGTTAATCAAGGCTCTTTCATCATAGCTTAAATGATTATTCGCTCTATAATATGCATCTTGAGATATAATTCCAACTTCGTTCTCAGGCAACTCTTTCATAATTTGGTGCACTACAGTTGTTTTTCCACTACCTGTACCACCAGCAATTCCAATTATAAGCATTGTAAAGATATATTTTTTTTACAAAAATACGTATTTTTAGCTTTAATGAATAAATAAGCACTGAAATTTCGCTAGATGTTAATTTGTTGTGAATTATTAAAATATTAAACATTTTGCGTCTGAAATTTGTTCACTTTTGTAAAAGAAATTCAGAAGTAAATGAAAGTTTTATATTCATTATTTGGCTTTTGTAGCATAAGCCTTTTAATTATTGGATGCAATAAAGGGGTAACCACATTTTACTCCTTAGATAAATTGGATAAAAACAGAATTCATATTTTAGAACAAGAAATTAAATCAATTCACTACATATGTGGTAGTTATGTTGGTGAAATTTGTAAAAACGATAATGGAGACAACCAAAAAGTACGTGTTGTTTTACTAAACGATTCGACTTACGATTTGTATTGCGAATCTATTGAAGGGAACAAAAAAACAGAACGCATAAAAGGAAGTTATAGCTACGATCAAGATACGTTAACCCTTTATACAGCTATGCATAACCAACGTTTTTTAATAAAAGATAAAAGTTTGCATTATCTAAGCGATTCTATAACAGAAAATAAAAATACCATACCAACCAACAATATTTTATACAAAAATTAAGGAATCCCATTTTATTACCAAATTAGTCATACAAAAAAAGAGTTCGAATATTATTCGAACTCTTTTTTTTAATTATTTTTTCTCATTAATTCCTCAATAAACTCTGGATCTTTTAAAACCTCAGGATTCATCAAGTTCTCAAATCCAATTAAGTTAAAAAGCCAAATAGTATAAATTAAGTATATAATATTTATAATTAATGTAATCCAAGCAATAACCTGAGCGGCTTTGTGTATATTTAAATTACTTACATTAGCATTTAATTGTAGCAACTTAGCATCCTTTTTTACTAAAAATAAAGCAATTGCCGAGGTGATAATTCCTAAGCCCAAAAAGCAACAAATTAAAAAAGAGCTTAAACTCAATATTAACGATAAAGTTGCGTTAGGTAGCTTGTAAGGCATGTCGTTAAATTGATTAGTAGGGGGGTGATTGTAATTTTCCATATTTTTTTAGTTTTTAATAGGGAACTAAAATAAGAATTATGTTACAAATTAAATCTAAAATATATTTTTAAATTTGTGAAATGAAGAAGATTTATTTACCCATATTATTTGGATTGATGATTTGGGCATTGTTTGACCAAGTTTCAGAAAAACAACATGTAATTATTCAAATCATAGTTGTAATACTATTTTTTTATGCAATGATGAAGTTGATGGCTAAAACCCCCGATAATAAAAAATAAAATGGAAAAAGAATTTGTAAAAGGAGATAAAGTATCTGTTTTAGATGATGATATAACAGGAATTGTAATTGATTTTAAAAAAGATAAAATTATTGTAGATGTTGACGATTTTCCGATGGAATATTATGCTCGCGAATTAATTAAAATTGAAAATGAACCTACGCGTTTTTTTAACGACAAATCGATTGATGAAGTTTTAAATGAAAAAGAAACACCAAAACGCAAGCAAGTAATTAAAGATAAGGCATCAAAAAAAGAGCAATACTCTATATCGTATGATTTACATATCGAAAAATTAGTTAAAAACTTTTCACGATTAAGCAATCATGATATATTAACGATACAGATAGATACTGCGCGCTATCATTTGGAGCATGCTATTAAAAACCGAATTCCGCGCATCGTTTTTATTCATGGAGTAGGTGAGGGCGTTTTAAAAGCAGAGTTGGATTTTATGTTGGCTCGATATAAAAATGTAACCTTTGAGGATGCCAATTATCAAAAATACGGAATAGGCGCAACGCAAATTTATATCAAACAAAATATTTAAAAGTTAAGCAAAATTACGCTTAACTTTTTTTGTTGTGAAAAAGATTTTAAAATCAATTTATTATGATAAAATTTTGTTATATTTTTGTATTATCTTAAAAAAAACAAAAGATACGATGGTTTTAAAAAGAATATCAACAATATTTTTCTACCTTTTTTTACTTCAAATTTCATCAATTTTTGCACAAGATAAAAGTAGAGACGATGCTTTTATTGCCATATACAAAGGAATATACATAAATAAACACACACCAGAACACCTTTTGTTTTTGGGCGATTCATTACATAAAGTTGCTGTTACACCTAGACAAGAAGTAACTTCTAATCTGATCAAATCAATTGGATATATCAATTTAAAAGATAACGAAAAAGCTTTCGATTTACTTTCTACTTCCTTGAAAATTACAGATAAGCACAGTCCTGAATTACAAAATGAAAGGTTTAAAATTTATCAACTTTTAAAAGATGTTTACAATTCTGTTAATTTTATTGACAAATGGACAGAAGTGGTTCAGAGCATTGGCAATGAGCTTGAATATTGTATAGAAGAGCCTTTTTGTACTACAATAAAATCGTTATATTATCAGGATTTAGCTAAAATAAATGTTGATAATTTGCCTGTTGCAAAAAAATATTATGATGAGGCTTTGCAACTTGTTATAAATAATAAAGATGCGAATTTTGATGTGTTGCGCATTTATAACAGGATAGGAAATTTGTATTTTGATCATAAAAAATATAATGAGGCGGTAAAATATTACACCAAGTTATTAGAACATAATGAGTTGTATTATGAAAATAGTCATCTTTTTAATATTGTAGTAAATAATAATATTGCGCAAGCTCATTTAGAGAGTAATCAATTAGAATTGGCATATAAACATGTTACAATTGCTTTAAATTTAGTTAAAACCACTAACATGATTGCTTACGAGGAGGTTGTTTATACAACTTTACGTGATTATTATAAAAAAACAGGAGAGGTTGAGAACGAAAATAAAGCAAATAATAAATTGTTAGAATTTATTGATGAATCCAAATCGGATGAGAAAAAAACAATTTCTAAAATAGTTCGTTATGAGCAACAAAAAAATAAAGAAGAACAAGAGGTGTTTTTAACCTCTAATAATCAAAAGATTAAGTTGCTTGCTTTGCTGTGCTTTTTATTAGCATTAATAGCCGTTGGAGTTTATGTGTATTATGTTAAAAATAGAAAAAGATATATTAAATACTACGAGGAGTTAATAGCAAATATACAGAACGAAGACAATAAAATATCTACTCCATTACTTGTACCAGTAAGCGATAATGACGAAGAAGTTTTGGCTAGTTCTTTAGGAATATCGACCGAAAAAGAAAATGAAATTTTACAAAATCTTGAAATATTTGAGCAAAACGAAAGTTTTGTTGATGCTAAAATTTCCATTGCATCAATGGCTACTTTATTAAAAACAAATACCAAGTATTTGACTTATATTTTAAAAAAATATCGAAACCAAAATTTTACAGATTACATCAATACAATGAAGATTAGATACATAACTAAAAGATTGTATTATGAACCTGAATTGCTAAAATTTAAAATCAATCATATTGCCGAACTGGCCGGATTTTCATCTCACAGTAGGTTTGCTTATATCTTTAAATTAGAAAATAAAGTATCTCCATCGGAGTTTATTAATCAATTAAAAAAGAAAGATATAGCTGTATAAAACAAAATGGCTTAAGTAATTAAACTTAAGCCATTTTAGATATAAAGGCGAAATAACTTTACATCTCCCCTTACTGTTGGCTTAAAATAAGCCATTTTACCCCATCAGACTGAATTTGTAAACTTTTTAAAGTAAAAGTGTTACTACTAAGCGTTTCAGTCTCAAAAAAATCGTAGTTAAATGTAATTGTATTTGTTGCATTTGTATTGTTTACTATATACAAAATGCGACCTAAGTAATTTTCAGGATTAGGCAATGCTAATTCTATAGATTGATTGTTGGTATTTGGTGTTACTACTATTGTATAGTCATCAGGCGTGATTGTGTAATTGATGTTGGTTTTTAGAATTTTTTTTACAACACCTTGTGAGCTGTTACTTACGGCTTGTTTTTGAACGATACCATCAGCATTTATAACTAAAACTTTGTTTGATGCATTTGTATTTACTTCTTCAATTCCATCAATTACTAACGCATTTTGGTTGTTTGCAGGTGTGATATGTAATTTAGCTCTTGGTTCGGATTGACCTATACCAATGGCAGACGAATTAATACCATAAGTTCCGTTTAAACCAACAGACATGGTTTTACCATATATGCTATTACCAATATTCATTCGGTTTGATATATTTTGAATTCCTTCAGCTAAAACTTTATTATGGACGTTAGCCTGAGCACCAATAATGATATTGTTTGAACCTTCTAATCTTTGCCCCGCACTGTGTCCAATTACAGTATTGTAAGTGCTTGTAGTAGCATCTGTTAAAGCGGAGTATCCGATGGCAATGTTTCCGTTTCCGTTATTGTTTCTTAAAGCAGATGGTGCAATAGCAACGTTTAGTGATCCGGTTGTATTTTTATTTAATGCCCAAACTCCTACAGATACATTTTGATTTCCTGTTTTATTGAATGTTTGTGAATTACCACCAATTGCAATTGAGTTGTATCCTTTTTCGTTATTTTGTAACGCTAAGGCTCCAATGGCAATATTATTTGTGTTCACATTATTTTGTGTACCCTCAGGATTTGTTATTGCTCTTAATCCTATTGCAATATTAGTTTCAGAAAATTGACCGTGTGGAATATTATTTCTTTTAAAACGTATATCTTGGTTATTTGTAGAACCTATAAAATCTATGTTTGTTAAATGATTTCCTCTTAAATTCCAGTCATTTCCATGAATACTTTTCCACTGCGATCCATTAAAATAATAAAACCCTGGCGCAGTTACGTAGTACATTTTATCTGTTGCCGTTAATGATGGACTATTTTCAGGAAAACTTTCATTAACATATATTAATACTCCGTTGTGATCGTGACTATATTGACTGTTTTTTTGTTGTAATTCTGTTGCTTTAAAAGTTGGGATTATAATACCTTCAGCCGTATTCGAATTATTTTCTTTAATATGTAAAGAAACCTTTGGTTCTGCTATATTAATACCTACTTGTGCCCAAGTATTAAAAGTAAATAATATACTTATTAATACTAATAATTTTTTTTTCATAAAAAGTAATCTGTGGTTTTGATGAAAAAGTATTGTGTTAGCAATTATTGTAAAAATGTTAAACTAGCTGTTTTCTAGAAAATAGATAGATTAACATTTTTATAATATTGATTTTTAGATAATTATGTTTTTATATGTGAGTTTTTTTTATTATTTTTAGTAATATTTTGTATTAAAAACTGCTATATTAGATTATATGGAACACAAAAAAAGAGGTTTAACATATGTTAAACCTCTTTTTTTTATAGTTGTTCAATAAAAACATAACTATTTCGAGTATCAATTGTAACGGTTTGATTACTTGAATTTTTAAAATTAAACGAATAAATATTAGCAAGATTACTTTCTACTTTTATTATTTTAGTAAAAAATATGGTTCCGCTATCTTTAAAATCAATACTTCGTCTATTTATTTCTACATTGTTAGATAATAGAATAACATCGGCAGTAGCAGAATTGTTATTTCCTTTACTAAAGGATACTTGATATGTTACTTTGTAATGTCCGGTATAATCAAATTTAAAAGATGAATTATTGTTGTTTAAAGTTATTCTTTGATTCTCACCATATTGGTTAAAT
Source organism: uncultured Flavobacterium sp. (assembly GCA_947631175.1). Classification (GTDB taxonomy): domain Bacteria; phylum Bacteroidota; class Bacteroidia; order Flavobacteriales; family Flavobacteriaceae; genus Flavobacterium. Next base: position 13,866 of record CANRKI010000032.1, on the reverse strand, counting down.
GGAATGAGATTTTCAGTACCTGAGGCTACCGTTACCGTTGTAGCATTATTTATAGATATTTCTGCAAAAGTTTTTGACGCAATATTGGCTGTTTGTATGTTATCCCATTTTGCTTTTCCGTTTTCATCAGATAATAAAACCTTACCATTACCTTGCGTACCATCAACAATTTTGATTGATCCAACCAAATGTAACTTTTCATCTGGTTTTGATGTTCCTATACCAACTTTTACTTGGTTATTGTTTTGTCCTAAAACAATTGCATTATCTTGTAAAGCTTGTGCAGATGGACCAATAGCTACAGAATTAGCATTAATTGCTTTCGATAAGTTTCCTAATGCAAAGCTGCTATTAGAACTCGATTCTGCTCCATTTCCTAATGATATAGATTGGTAACCATCAGTTTTACTATTGTTTCCAATGGCAAAGTTATCATTTTGCGTTGTTTTAGCATTTAAACCCATTGCATAGCTAATATAACCAGCAGCTATTGCACCAGTTCCAATGGCATACGAGTCGTTACTCTTTGTAGCAGCATTATTTCCAATAGCAAATGAATGTTGATTTTCTGATTTTGCACCAGTTCCAATGGCAAATGAATGTACTGCAGTAGCACTAGACTTATTTCCAATAGCAAATGCATAATTTTCGTTAGCGACAGATCCTATTCCAAAGTTTACACCTCCATTTGGTACAAATTTACCGACAGATTGGTTATTTACTTTAATTGTTAAAGAATTCCAATCGGTTGTTCCTAAAAAGTTAGTTGAGTTGGTAGCGGTGTTTCCATTTATAGTCCATGCATTATTACTTGTTGAGGTAACTGGAGTAATTAAACTTTGCCATTTGGCACCGTTCCAATAATAGAAACCAAAATTTAAAGTACCTACTTTATTTGTATTATAAACTAGTAAACTTTCTATAGGATTTTGGATCGAAACCTGATCGGTTTCACTAGTTAATTTAACTCTAGGAATTAATAATCCTTTATTTGTACTATTAATATCTAAGATAGATGATGTATTTGGACTAGCTGTTCCAATTCCGACTTGTGCAACAGAATAATTAATTGTCGCAATTAAATAAAAAAACGCTAATATTAAACGGCGTAATGTTTTCATAATAAATGTTTTATGTCGCAAATGTATTAAAATATTTTTTCCATTTATTTTGAAATTAAAAATTATTGATATTACTTATTTTTCTTTTTTATAATATTTTTTATTTATTAATACTTCATTATTTTGTTTTAATTTTCTCTATTTTATGCTTTATTTTTATCTATTATGTAAATGATGTATACGATTAAAGTATTGAAGAATAATAAAAAAGAGTTCAGTAAGAACTCTTTTTTATTCATAAAATTTATAAATTTAACATTTTATTCCATTGGGTGCCGTTTACATCTTTTATTATAATTGATGCTGGTTTAGTTTTGTTGTTGATAGGTAATGTTATTTTTGCTCTTGCACCTAACGGAAAAATTAAACTATGTGTACTCGGCTTAATTTTAGCGACATATAGATTTTCTATTTGAATAAGATTTTTGTTATTAAACTCGTTTGCATTGTATTTTTGAATTACATTTTTTTTTGCATCTAAAACATTAATTTCTATGACAAAAGAACCATAAACGTCCGCTCCTTCCACACGCATTACATCAAAAATAATTTCATTGTTTTTATATTCAGCAGAATAAATTTCGAGCTTAGGCTTAACAGATTTATTGTGTAATGTTCCGTAAACACCTCCATGAAAGTATTGATTAGTAAACAGTGTCAAAGCTAAAATGCTAATTCCACCAAATAGTATTATTTTATTTTTTTGAATAATTGGCATTGTACTTTTATTAAACAAAGCATGTTTTTTTCTAAAATAAAAGTCTAAACTCCAAGTTCCAGAGCCAGCAAAGTATAATACAAATCCACCAGCAACTCCCAATACTCCAATTTGCCATTCGTCTAAACAAGTTGTTCCTAACCAACCCGAACCGAGTAAAATACCCAAAGCAAGCATAAAAACACCAACGCTCATTAAACGGGTAAACCATCCTAATATTAAAAATAAGCCTACAATTGCTTCAATAATTGTAAAAGCAATCATGTTTATTTCTAACATATCTGGGTTTAAAACTAAATATTCAATAATTGGTTTAATCCCAAGCGCATTGGGTAAAAAATGATTGAATTTTTCTCCAATATAGCCAGCCGCTTCAGGATCTAATTTGTTTTCTAAAATAACTCTTCTCCAAAATGCAGAAAAATAAGTCCAGCCTATTACCCAACGTAAAGGCGTAAGTATGTTACCCACTATTGTAGGTGAAATAGATGTTGTCATGAATTTTCATTTTAATATTAATATATAAGGTTCAATAAAAAAATGATTAACAAGCCAATCGAAGATGTAAATACAATAAAAATAATTTTAGTTTTATAAACTGAAATAACTTTACATAAATTTTAAAAACCTTTGTTTGTAGACTTTGTAAAGCGAATTTTAGATTTAAAAATTGATTTTTAGTGATACGATAAAAATTTAGGCTACTGATGTTTGAAGTAAATGAACAAACAGCTCCCGTTTTCTGAATATTTAAATTTTTAGTATTTTCAATTTTTAAACCTGTATATACAGCTTGTTTAATAGGACAAGCACTTCCTATTAATAATATAATAAAAAGTAAAAAGCCGTATTTTTTTATTTGCTGCATATATTGTGTTATCAATTTCTAAATTTATAAAATATATGTGATATTTATACTACCTTTAAATACATAAATAAAAACAGCATGAAAAAGATACAAATTTCTCTAATTATATTATCGACTTCGTTGTTTTTTACAGCTTGTAAAGACAACGTTAAAGTAGAACCTGTTGAACCCGTTCAAGTTGATACTGTTAAAACTGAAGTTGTAGATACAGCCGCAGTTAAAAAGCAAATTGCAGCCGAAAAAGAAACTTTAGTAAAACCTTATAATGATACCGAGGATGCTCAAGCTAAACTAAATGTACTAGTAGCTCAAGCAAATAAAGAAGGTAAAAATGTTTTTGTACAAGCTGGAGGAAATTGGTGTATTTGGTGTTTACGTTTTAATGATTTTGTTCAGAAAAATCAAGAAATTAAAGCTGTAGTTGATGCAAATTACATTTACTATCATTTAAATTATTCGAAAGAAAATAAAAACGAAGCCGTTTTTGCTAAATATGTTCCAAATAGTAAAGGCTTAGGTTATCCTTTCTTTTTCATTTTAAATTCTAAAGGAGAAGTAACAAATACAATTAGCTCAGCTGATCTAGAGGCCAATAAAAGCTATGATCAAGCTAAAGTAAAACAGATGTTTTTAGATAATGCACCAAAAAAATAACACAAACATACCAAGTCGTTTTCAAACTTCCTCAAATGCATTTTATGATTTTTGGAAGTCCGAAGGCGGCTTTTCTTTATTAAAACAACTCCCTAATACACCAGATATTAATTTAGCCAAACAATTTGCTCCGTTACTTATGCAGTGCGACAAATTAGCGGATAATGTGGTAGAAGCTCATTTTTTATATCCTAAAACTTTTGCTGTAGATTTAGAAAAAACGCTTTCCTTAATCTGTAACTCCAATGATACCAATTGTTCTTCATCAATCATTGAATTAAAAAAGCAATTAAAAAACATCCCCAATTGGCTAAATCCTCAACAACTTCAGTTAGGTGCTCAAGTATGTAATATATCAGGTAAATCCGGATTAATCGTTCTACGTAACTATAGTTTAATGACAGGCTACATGTCTGCGGCTATTAATAAACCTTTGGTGGCAACAGGTGCTTTAAAAAAAGGAGCTTCAAAGCGTTTGGCCGAAACTACCGAATTTTGGGTTGCTGTAACCAAACAAAATAATTTAAATTTTAATGAATTTGGGTTTTATCAGTGTGTAAAAACTCGTTTAATTCATGCTTTTTCTCGCAAAATGATTCTCAATCATACCGATTGGAACATTAATGAACAAGGTTTACCTTTAAACCATTGGGATATGTTGGCGACTTACTTAGGCTTTTCGGTTGTTTTTTTAGAAGGATTAATTAAATTAGGTTTTAATTTTACTGAGGAAGAAAAAAATGCAACCTACCATTTATGGCGTTATATTGGTTATTTATTAGGCATTCCGGACCAAATTTTGCCTCAAAATCATCTGCAAGCAATTGAGGCTCTATATTTATGGACAAACACGCAACCTCAAGCCGATAATGATACAATTATGCTTGCAAAGGCGTTGTACTTAGAGCCAATTTTAGCTAATTTTCCAAAACCTATGCTTGGTAAAAAGTTTATTCAGCAAGTAAATTTAGCTTTTAACCATTATTTTATTGGACCAAAATCATGTAATATTCTTCAGCTTCCAAATGCAGAATGGTTTCATAAATCAATTATTATAGTTAAGTATATCAATAAGTTAGATTTGTTTTTGGCTAATAATTCTTCATTTTATAAGCAAAAATTAATTTCAAAAGGTCATAAGGAACAACAAATTATTTTGGAACAAGCTTTTAGAAAATAAAAAAAGGCGGTTTTTTATTTAGAATAATTCTTTATAATAAAAAATCTTGTTTATATTTGCATTGTAATTAAGATTAAATCTAAATAAAAATATAAACTAAACTATAATTATGAAAAGAATTTTTGTTTCAGCATTTTTGTTTGCCTGTCTTTTAGCTAGTGCACAAAAAAATACACTTTTAAATGGTAACTTCTGGAAAAACAATCCTTCGATTACTTTAGTTAAAGAAGAAATTTCTAAAGGAAATAATCCTGCGGAAGCTAACGCTGGAAACCACGATATTGTGAGTATCGCGATTAACAATGGTGCAGATAACGAAATTGTAAAATACTTAATAGACCAACCCGGTAATAGTATTGATAAAACCACTCATGATGGTCGTTTATATATTCACTGGGCGGCTAACAAAGGCAATATCGAGTTGGTGAAATATTTAATTGACAAAGGATCCAAATTAAATAGAACTGACGATAAAGGCGCAACACCACTTGCTTTTGCTGCGGGCAATGGTCAGCTTAATTCTCAAATCTATGATTTGTTTTTTAAAGCAGGGATCGATGTTAAAGCTACATATAAGGATGGTGCTACATTACTTCATTTAGTTGCACCTTATGATACAGATTTTTCTATTTCTTCGTATTTAATAAACAAAGGTTTAGATTTAAAAGCAACAGATAATTTAGGAAGAACAGCTTTTGACTATGCTGCTCGTACCGGAAATACTCAAATCTTACAAAATCTTTTAAATAAAGGTGTAAAACCAACAGGGCATGCCTTAATTATTGCTTCACAAGGAGGTCGTTCTTCATCAAATACTTTAGAAACGTATAAGTTTTTAGTAGAAACGGTTAAATTAAAAGCCAATGCTACTGGTGAAAATGGCGAAAATGTTTTATTCAATTTAGTTAGAAAAAAAGATCAATCTGAAATTATTACTTATTTCCTTTCTAAAAAAGTAGACGTGAATGCAGTGGATAAATCAGGTACAAATGCTTTCATGATTGCAGCCTCAACCACTAATTTAGATGTGGTAAAGCAACTTTTACCTAAAGTTAAAAACATCAATATAATAAATACAAAAGGCGAAACAGCTTTATACTTTGCCGCTCAAACAGGTTCCTCAGAAATCCTTTCATATTTAATCGAAAAAGGGGCAAAAACAGATTTAGTTTCTAAAAACGGAAATTTAGCATTTGCGTTAGTTTCAGCTTATAGAGCTCCTCGTCCTGGAGATAATTCAAACGAATTTAAAAACAAATTAGCTATTTTATCTGCTAAAGGAGTTGATTTTTCTGCTAAATCAGACGGAAGTTCTTTATATCACGTTGCTGTTGCAAAAAATGATATTGAATTATTTAAAGCTTTAGATGGTTTAAAAATTGATGTTAACGCAAAAGATCAAGACGGAATGACACCGTTACATCGCGCCGCTATGATGGCTAAAAACGATGTGGTTTTAAAATATTTGGTTGAAAAAGGAGCAAATAAAACGGTAATGACAGAATTTGACGAAACCGCTTTTGACTTGGCTTCAGATAACGAATATTTAAAACAACAAAACGTAAAAGTTGACTTTTTAAAATAACAAAATATATTAAAATTACATGAAATCTATTTTCAAATTACCTATACTTATTGTATTTATTTTAGGGTTTTCCCTTTCGGCTTTTTCACAAAGCAGTAAATACAAATGCATGTTACAAATGACTAATTATAACGGTTTAGAAGCCTATGTTGTTGTTTCTTTAATTAATCCAAACGGAAAATACGAGAAAACACTATACATGATGGGACCAGATAAACAATGGTATAACGGTTTTAAAGAATGGGACAAACAATTAGGTAAAAAGAAAGAAAATTTGAACGGAATTACGGGCGCTTCTGTTGCCGCTGGAGATCGTAGTAGTACAACCTTTACAATTGATGAGTCAAAATTAAATAAAGGATACAAACTGCGTTTTGAGTCTGCTGTTGAGGACAAAGAATACTTTGTAACAGATCTTGAAATTCCTTTAACAACAGAAGCTATTACCCAAAAAACCGAGGGGACGGGATATATTCGATTTGTGAAATTATCAAAAGCTAATTAAAATGACTTTATCCATTTGGCGATATTCGCATTTGTTATTAGCGATCTTTTCATTCTTATTTGTATTAATGGCTTCAATTACTGGAGCCATTTTGTCTTTTGACCCAATCAATGAAAAAGCGTTCCCCTATAAAGCAGAACAATTTGATCAAATTACGCTTTCGCAAACAATTCCTGTTTTAAAAGATAAATACAGTGAAATTTTAGAGCTAAGTGTCGACCACAATCAATTTGTAACTTTAGAAGGTTTTGATGAGCAAGGAAATGATTTTAAACACATCATTCATCCAAACACAGGTGAAATTTTAGGAAACCCAATTCAAAAAAGTGAATTTATCCAATGGGTAACTTCCTTACACCGCTCGCTATTTTTACACGAAACGGGCCGATTTATTGTTGGTTTTGTTTCATTTTTACTGTTATTGATAACCATTTCTGGAACTGTTTTAATTGTGAAACGACAACAAGGCGTTCGCAATTTCTTCACTAAAATCACAAAAGATTACTTTGCGCAATATTATCACGTTGCAGTAGGAAGGCTGTTATTGCTACCAATTTTAATTATTTCTTTAACCGGAACGTATTTGTTTTTATTGCGTTTTGAGATTATTCCAAATCCAAAAACCGAATTTGTTGAGGTAAAAGCAACCGCTTCTGATGATGCAACTATTTTAAATCCTAAAGAGTTTACTGCTTTTCAATCGCTTTATTTAAAAGATATTGTAAAAGTAGAATTTCCTTTTGATGAAGATCCTGCAGAGTTTTATAAAGTAAAAACAAAACAGGAAGAGCTAACGATCGATCAATATTCAGGCGAAATAGTGGCTCAAGTTTTGTATCCAAAAGCTAAGGTTTTCGAAACACTAAGTCTAGATTTACACACCGGACGTACCAATAGCTTTTGGGCAATTGTTTTAGGTTTGGCATCAATTAATATCATATTTTTTATCTGGTCAGGATTTGTTATTACCTTTAAACGTACAAAAACCAAAGTTGCTAAAAACAAAATAAAAGCAGAAGATGCCGAAATTATTATTTTAGTAGGATCAGAAAACGGAACAACTTTAGGATTCGCAAACAAAATTCACGAACAACTGTTGGCAATTGGTAAAAAATCTCATTTAACACAAATGAACAATTACCAAACCTTTGCTCACGCAAAACAGCTTTTTATTTTTACATCAACATACGGAATAGGAGAGGCACCAACAAATGCTAAAAAATTCGAAAACTTAGTCGAAAAACACGCACAAAATACAAATCTTCAATTCGCAATTGTTGGGTTTGGATCACGAGCGTATTCTCAATTTTGTGGTTACGCTATAAAAACGCAGCAATTTTTGACTGATAAATTAGGTTATACATCCAATATTCCATTAAAATTAATCAATGATCGTTCACCCGAAGATTTTGCTTTATGGGTGAAAGAAGTGAATCAAGTTTTAGACTTAAATTTAGCGATAACACCTGCGCAATATGTAGGAAAAAAGCCTAAATTAAAGGAAATAAAAGTAGTTAACACAACCAAGATTCCTGCAAATGATACGACGTTTACAGTAACTTTAAAAACGAATAAAAAGTTTCAATCAGGTGATTTATTGGCAATTTATCCAGCAAATGACCATCGTGAACGTTTATATTCTATAGGAAAAGTCAACAATCAAATGCAATTGGTTGTAAAACTTCACGACCAAGGGCTAGGATCAAATTATTTGTATCAATTGCAAGCAAGTTCAACAATTTTAGCACGAATTGTTAAAAACAAAGCCTTTCATCTTCCTAAAAAAGCGACTGAAATAATCATGATTGCTAACGGAACCGGAATAGCACCATTTTTAGGAATGATAAGCGAAAATAATTCGAACAAAAAAATTAGTTTGTACACTGGTTTTAGATTCAATAATCAAACAACAATAGGGTACAATAAATTTGCTAATGAGCAGATGCAAAAAGGAAAATTATCCAGTTTTCAGATCGCTTTTTCAAGAGAAAACAACAAACAATATGTAATGGGTCTAATTGAAAATGATGCCGAAAAAGTTGCAAAAGCCTTAAATAATGGTGCCGTTATTATGATTTGTGGTTCGTTAACGATGCAAAATGATGTCGAAAAAGTATTACAAAAAATTTGCTCAACGCATAGTGATTTTTCTTTCGAAACTTTTAAAAACAAAGGTCAATTTTTAACAGATTGCTATTAACATGAGTCGATTTTTCATCCTATTTTTTATTTTTTGCTTTTCGATAACATCAGCACAGATTACTCAAGTAAGAGATACCATTTTAATGGGTTCTCGATTTCAAATTACAGTTGTTGATGTAAATGATAAACAAGCAAACCAAAATATCGATAAAGCCATCGCAGAAATTGTACGAATCGAAATGTTAATTTCTGATTGGAAACCCGATTCACAAGTTTCTCAAATCAATTCAAATGCTGGAAAATTCCCTGTAAAAGTGGATCAAGAGGTTATCGATTTAACCCAACGCGCAATAAAATATTCAAAATTGACTGACGGTGCTTTTGATATTTCGTTTGCCGCAATGGATAAAATATGGAAGTTTGACGGATCGATGGACGATTTGCCAACCGATATCGAAATCGAAAATGCAATTCGAAATGTAGGTTATCAAAATATCAAAATTGACACCACAAATCAAACTATTTTTCTTACAAAAGTTGGAATGAAAATAGGTTTTGGCTCCATCGGAAAAGGCTATGCCGCCGACAAAGCTATCCATTTACTCCAAAATCTAAACGCGAAAGCGGCAATTGTTAATGCCGCTGGAGATTTGGCAACTTTTGGTTTACAACAAAATAAAAAACCATGGCGAATTGGCATTGCAAATCCGTTTAAACCCAACAAAATGGCCGATATTTTAGAGTTGTCTCAGGCTGCGGTAACCACTTCTGGTGATTATCAAAAATATATTTTTATTGGCAAAACTCGTTATTCGCACATTATCAATCCCAAAACTGGTTGGCCCGCTACGGGTTTAACAGGCGTTACAATTATTGGTCCTAACGCTGAAACGGCTAATTTTTTCAGCACGTCTATGATGGTTTTAGGCGCCAAAAATGGCAAGGCACTTTTAAAAAAGTATCCCAATTATGCAGGGCTGTTTATAACCGATCGAGGGAAAATTATAAAAACCAAAAACTACAAAAAAGTAAAAAATCAATGTAAAAATAATTAGGGCATTCCGCGCCTTTTAGTGGGCGCGTCGGGCTTTCGCGAGTCGCAATTTTTCCTCTTCGTTTCAAAATGTGCTCCAACAATCGCTCAATCCCTAATGCAAAAGCAAAAAAGCTCGAAAACCAATAAAGTTTTCGAGCTTTTTTGCTTTTATTCTCCGTTTCCATTTGTTGTTAAAACCGCAGTCATAAACTGATAAAAAGGTTGTAAAATCAAAAAACCTTCCAGAATTTTATCATCAAAATCCTTCGATTGTACTTCTGCATCAGTAAAATGCTTGGTAAATATGAATTGTTTTTTTCTAATTAAATGAATTCGTTCATGAATTTTATCAAATCCTTTAGGAGCTGTTTTTAGCTCATCGCCTTGTATTTCGCCATAAAAATCCTTTAGTTTTTGATCTGACAAAATATTTATAATTTCATCATCCCATAAAAATTCCTGTCGAATGCGTAATAAATCTTGAGGTTCTGGTCCCCAAAATCCACCGCCAATAAAACTATTTCCAGGCTCTAAATGTATATAAAATCCACCGCGATCAGTAGGTTTTTGACGTTGTACAGAAGCCGCTAAATGGTTTTTGTAGGGTAATTTATCTTTCGAAAAACGAACATCTCTATAAATTCGATATACTTTTAATGGTTCTAACGAATCCACTTCTTCTAATTTTGTATAAACCTTTTCAAATAGAATTTTAGCTTCAGCATGTGCTTGTTCATACATCACTTTATTTTCTGTAAACCATTCTCTATTGTTATTCTTTTTTAAAACTTCCAAAAAAGAAAATACGTTTTCTAAAGCCATCGTTTCTGTTTTTTATGAAGATACGAGTTATATTTTATTTTTATTTACAAATGTGATTAAAAATACGAGCGATAAAATGGCTCCTACGCTTGCCATACCTACACCAACTAAAGTAGGAGAGTTGTAGGCAAAACCTAAAGTAATTGGAATGCCTCCAAAATAAGCACCTAATGTGTTTCCTAAGTTAAAACTTGCTTGTCCAGCAGCAGCAGCTAAAGTTTCAGATCCTTTTGCAGATCCTATTAACATCATTTGTAAAGGTGAACCAATTGTAAAAGCTACCATACCTGTAAAAAATGCCATAACGTAAGCCATTGTTTCGATATGAGCTGTAAAGTAAACAATTAAAAGCGTGATCGCCATTGTACTGAAAGCACCGATAGCGGCTTTGGTTGGAGAGACTGTATCCGAAATTTTTCCTCCTATTAAATTTCCAAAAAACATTCCTAAACCAATTAAAATCATAATTAAAGGCACTTTGTTTTCGGCTAATCCAGAAACTTTTGTAACCATTGGAGAGATGTAACTAATCCAAGCGAAAAGGCCACCTGTTCCAATCGAGATAAGTGCGATTAATAACCAAGCTGCTTTTGTTTTAAAATAATCAAGTTGTTTAAAAATATCTTTGTCAGAGTTGGTTTGTACATTTGGTAACCAAAATTTAATTGCCAAAATAGTAACAATGCCTAATAAAGCAATAATTCCGTATGTTAATCGCCACGAATAGTTTTGTCCAAAATAGGTTCCTAATGGTACACCAGCAAGGTTGGCTATTGTCATTCCAGTAAACATAATCGATATGGCTTGTGCTTCTTTTCCTTTATCAGCAAGTTGTGCTGCAACAACAGTTCCTACACCAAAAAATGCCCCGTGAGGTAATCCAGATAAAAAACGAGCAACTCCTAAAGAGTAAAACTCGGGTGCGATGGCAAATAATCCGTTAAAAACAAAAAACAAAAGCATTAAAAATAGCAATACTTTTTTTGGTGGATATTTTCCAGTAAATAAAACCAGAATAGGCGCACCAACAACCACACCTAATGCATAAAGCGCTATAAATTTAGCAGCATCTGGTATGCTAACTTGTAAGTCCGTAGAAATTTCTTGTAAAATTCCCATCATTGTAAATTCGGTCATTCCTATGGCTAAACCGCCACAAGCTAACGCAATTAATCCTTTATTCATTGGTTTTATTTTAGTTTGCAAAATTACAATATTAATACGAATTAAAAGGGATTATCTATAAATGCGATTATATTTGTAACAAATAATTTAATTATGAAGTTTGGACAAGTTCCCGATCCTACTTTAATAAATTTTAATTTGCCTAAAACAAATTTTAAAACGATTGAAGTATTAAATAGTTATAAAGACAACGATTCTTCTTTTGAGGTATTTGTGGGTTGTGCTAAGTGGAATAAAAATGATTTAAAAGGGTTTTATCCTAAAGGAGTGAAGGATGAATTAACTTATTATGCAACTCAATTTAATAGTATTGAGCTGAATGCTACTTTTTATCAATCGCCTTCTATAAACCAAGTTACAACTTGGAAGCAAAAAGTACCAAATACATTTAAGTTTTTTCCTAAAATACCACAGTCGATTAGCCATTACAGCAGATTATTACAAGTAGAGGAAAAGGTTAAAGCATTTACAGATTCTGTTGCTGCTTTTGATACAAATTTAGGAATGTGCTTTTTACAATTGCATGATAATTACAAACCTAAAGATGTAAATAGATTAGAAGCTTTTTTATACGATTTTCCATCGTCTATTCCTTTGGCTGTTGAGGTACGAAATTCGGAATGGTTCTCGGACGAAAGTATTTTTGCTGAATATTGTAATTTACTTCAAAAATACAATGCTACAAATATTATTGTTGATACAGCTGGTAGAAGAGATATGTTACATATGCGTTTAACCAATGATACTGCTTTTGTTCGATTTGTTGGCGCTAACGTTGCATCGGATTATGATCGTTTAGATCAATGGATGGATCATTTAGTTTTATGGCGCGAAGCTGGATTACAAAAATTATATTTTTTTATTCATCAAAATGTTGAAGTCGAATCTCCTTTACTAGCGAGTCATTTTATAAAACAAGTGAATACGGTTTTTGGATTAAAATTACCTTTTCCAGAAAAGCAATTGACTTTATTTTAAAGTTTTCAGGAAAAAGCCGTATCGGTTGAATATTAAGCTTTTATAAAGATTGTCAAAAAAGTCAGGTAACGATTTGGTAACGGTGCTTATTGCTTTGCTTTTCAACGTGTTTCCGTTAGCTCATAGCAAATATACAAAAATAGAAGGATAGGTTTTGATTTTCCTATCCTTTATTTATCACTCTTAAATATTTTTGATTCTTATGAATGCCTCCTAGAATAAAACATTAATTTCCTGATATTCCATTAACAAAAGTATCTACGAACCCTAAAATCTTATTTAGAATACGATCCCCGATTTCTTTAGATTTTAATACACTCGGTCTGCCTTCTTTTCGTAAATCTAAAATTTCTTTTCGCAAAGGTTCACGTTCTGTAAAAAGATAGTTTTCGATTAATCTTTCCGTTTTTTCTTCAGATAGATTTTCAGTTTTAACTAATTCTTGAAGTGCTTTTTCTTGTTCTATATTCCAGAATTTTTCAAATTCTTCGGGAATAGTATCCGTATCTTCAATATTTGGTAGACTCTCTTGAATAAATTTATCAATCAATTCTCTTTTACTTCTTAACGAAACTTCAGTGTTTAATAAGTTGGCAATCTCTTTTTCAATGCTTTCTTTATCTTTCGCACTGTGTTTGGACTTGAATTTGACCAATAATTGGATAATATATGTAACATTAATCGTATCACGTCTTATCAATTCTAATTCAAAATCTATATCATTGAGAATAGATGTTTTTTCAGGTGAAGGATCTGTTCCCAGTCCATCTTTTAAATCCAAATACTTACTCGTGTAATCTGCAAATAGTTGTTCTTCAATCTGTAAATCATCCCAAGTAAATTCTGTATAATGACTCATCTTCTTGTGCAGGCGCATCAAAGCACGAAAAGCTAAGATAAACTCCAATTTATCTTCTTCTGAATATAATCCATCAACAGACGTAACTTCTGGAACGATTTCTAATAATTTTTGTGTTGCTTCGTTAAATTTATCAACATAAATCTCATAAGGTTCAACTATAATTTCATCAATCGCTTCTTTATTACTGAACAAAGCAATCGCTTCGTCTGT